>URQR01000036.1 GCA_900550065.1 uncultured Eubacteriales bacterium
ACGTCGGGAACACCGACGCACCGAATGCATTTGTTTTTTAAATCCGTTTGCCCGCCGAAAAGGTCGACTAAGCCCGGCTGCTCACGATATGCCATCGCGTTTACCGTAAAGTCGCGCCGCGCAAGGTCGCCTGTTAAATTCGCCGTAAAGGTGACGTGCTCCGGGCGGCGGTTGTCGCGGTAATTGCCGTCGATACGAAAGGTTGTAATCTCAACTGGCTGATTGTCAATAAGGACGGTGACGGTACCGTGTTTTATCCCTGTTTCAATTGTATGAAACGCACAAAAAGCCGCGAGCACCTGCTGCGGCAATGCGTTTGTCGTAATATCGTAGTCGAGCGGCGTAAGGCCGAGCAGGCTGTCACGTACACAGCCGCCGACAATATACGCGTCGTAGCCGTTTTGCTCCAAAACGGACAGCGCAGTCCGCACGTACGCTGGAAGATACATCATGGCCGCCGCCTCCTATTAATTCGTCTCGTCGGTTAACTGCGCCAAGAGCGCACTCGCGTCGTCATACGGCAGCGAGGTACGCGTATTCGACACGACGACAAGCCCGCGCGGGTCGTAGTATACGTTTACGCCAATCATATCGCACAGCGCGCGCACGGGCAGGAACAGTCTGTCGTAGAGGTTGACCGGCGGCTGGTCCAGCGTTTTGACGGCTTGGCTGTAAAAGCGAACGTCCGGACTGTAGGATAAGACATTGGCTGCCGGTGTATCGGCCTTTAACAGCACCGATATATAATCGCTTTGGACGAGCGCACTGTCGGTCAAGTAGTCCCATGTCACCGTATAGCCCGGCACATTTTCCGCAATAAAGCGCATCGGTAAAAGCGTACGGTCGTTTTGAATAAAGGCGCAAATCCTTGCATCGTTTGGGTCAATCTGCGTGCGCTTGCCGTCTACAAGCGCGGCAGAGTCGTTAATTAGCAGCGCGATTTCAAAGGCTTTTTGATTTGGCTGCTCCTGCTCATAGCCGTAGCCCGTGACGGGCGTTTGGGCCTCAATAGGCGTATAGAATGTATCGCGCATGATATAGAGCGTTTCGTCCTGCTGGCCCCGAACGAGCATTGCACCCTCCGAAAAGCCGCCGTAGTGGACGGGCAGATAGCGTTTTGAGCTCCATATGCCCACGCCGCTGCTGTTGCTGATAGAGAGCAGGTCGCCGCCCACGTTGACGCTTACGCCGCATAAAAACTTTGACGGCATCCGCCCCGCAGGAACGTCGATACGCTCGTTGCCTTCCTTGTCAATTAGATAAATTCGGTCGCTGTCGGCTCTTTTCGCCCAGCAGACCCCCTCGGAGAACACGTCCGCGTCCGTATAGATGCCCGGCGCAATCAGAAACGAGCCTGTCTTGTCGACAAGGCCCATCTCAATGTGGTCAAAGTCGCTGCCCATGTCTTTGCTCGCCCAGCAGACGCCGTCGGACCATTCGCCGGTCCATACAAAGTCGAAGCCGGTCAATAGATTCCCCTTCGTATCCATAATGGCGCGTTTTCCGTTTGTGTCCTCGACCCAGCACACGCCGTCATGAAACGAGCTGACGGGCGTGTGGCTCGGGTTTTTTACAATGTCGGTAAATTTCCCGGTTTTATCAATAAAGCCGGTCTTGTCGCCCTTCCGTACGAGCGCAAGTCCACACGAAAATTCGCCCGCTTCATCAAAGCCGGGGTCAATGGCAAAGGTGCCTGTACGGTCGATATAGCCGAGCTTACCGTACGGTAAGCTCGCTGGCGCGAGCCCGTCGACGAAGGAGCCGGCATAGGAAAACTTATATTCAATTGCCGTTTTTCCGTCCATATCAAGATAGCCGCACAGGTGGTCCGGGCCGCAAACCATAATAAGCCCGTCCGACGGTGCGTTCGCGTCGTATACCACGCCTGTATAAGGCGCAGGCGTAACGGTGAAGCGCTGTGCAGGCGGAATATCCTGCGCGAAAGCGTTTTGTGGGACAATAATGGAACTAAAAAGTAAGAGTGCGGACAACAAGTAGCTTGCGATAGGTCTCAAGGGTTTTATCTCCAATCAAACGTAGTTTTTATCAATATTGATGACAGTACAGTAAAAGCTGTCGCGCGCGGCGACCTTTTTTTGAATCAATTCTTTTAATTCGTCGTCCTTGATTGAAAAGTCGAACGGTACGACGAGGTCAAAGATTAGATTTGTATGCGTCGGGCCGGTTACCATACGGAAATCATGCAGGCTCAGCTCATCGCTGATAGAGCGGATGGTTTCTTCTACGAATTTTTTTGTCTGCGTAATCAGCGTGTTGTTTGTCTCAATCGGGTCCATATGGATAACAGCGTCACATTTGTAGCGGCTTTGCAGCTGTTTTTCAATTAGGTCAATTGTGTCGTGCATCTTGATAACGTCTTCCGCCGCGCTGACCTCGGCGTGCAGCGAAAGCATAAACCGCGTCGGCCCGTAGTTATGGATAATTAAATCGTGGATGCCGATAATCCCCTCATTCGAGAGGACAAGCTGTTCAATCTCGCTCACGAGGGCGGGGTCGGGCGCCTGCCCCAAAAGGGGTGTAAGCGAATCACGGATGGTCGTGTAGCCCGTCCAGAGAATAAAAGCCGAAACAATTAGACCGATATAACCGTCGAGCGTATAGCCCGTATAGTGTGAAATAATAACGCCGAGTAAAACGGCGCTCGTCGCCGCCGCGTCGCTGAGGCTGTCCTTTGCCGTTGCAATCATGGACTGGGACGCTATTTTTTTGCCGATTTTGCGGTTAAAGAAATACATCCATGTTTTCATTAAAATAGAGATACATAATATAATGATAGAAATCGCCGAAACGACAATTGGCTCGGCGTTTACAATTTTTTCAAACGAGGTTCGTACCAACTCAATACCCATAAATAAAATTGCAATTGACACGAACAGCGCGGATATATATTCGATGCGCCCGTGCCCGAAGGGATGCTGGCGGTCGGCCGGCTTGCCCGACATTTTAAAGCCAATCAGCGTAATAACCGACGAGAGCGCGTCAGACAGGTTATTGAGCGCGTCGGCAACGATTGCGACGGACGCGCTGATTAAGCCCGCGCCGAGCTTGATAATAAAAAGAATCACATTCAGCGCAATCCCGACACAGCCGCCAAGCACGCCGTAGCTCTGACGCACGGATTCGCTCCCCGTGTCGTCAGGGGTTTTTATAAATAGCCTGATGAGCAAATTTGCCATATTATAATTACATCCTTTCCAGATGTTTCACATATCACAGATTATGCCACACAAACGCCGTTTTGTCAAGGTGCCGGGCCGCCGGCCAGCGGCGGCCGGAAGGCATAAACTTTTGCTTTGCTGAAAGAATTCTTTTGATAAATTCGTCTGTTACATGAAGCGCACAGGGGCGGCAAAGCGCGCTTTTTTGCCGGAATAGGACAAAAGCCGCGCCCGGCTTAGTCGGGTACAATGCCGTTTTATGCGTTCGTTGTCGGTTCCGATAGCCTTTTTATGTTTTTTTGTCACCCGGAAATATTCGCGCGGCGGCGCAAAACTACAATTTTCTTCCGCCTGTCCTGCTATACTGAATTCATAGCAGGGGACAACTGAGGAAAAAACGCCGACTCGGCGCGGGAGTGGGGACAAAAACAAATGGGGCCGACAGTCTATTTAGATGTACTGTTTTTCACAAATTTCATAACGGACTTTTTTTTGCTTGTCCTGACGAGACGAATCTGCAAAAACAAGGCGCACGTATGGCGGCTGCTCCTCGGGGCAGTAATCGGAAGCATATACAGCGTGTTTATGTTCTTTCCCAATGTTTCGTTTTTATACAGTGCGCTTTGTAAACTCGCTGTCAGTGCAGCGATTGTTTTGCTCTCCTTCCGTGTCAGAAGTATCCGCGACTTTGTGTCGCTGCTTGTAATCTTCTACCTTTCAAGCTTTGCGCTCGCGGGCGCGGCGTTCGGGCTGTTTTACTTTACCTCGCTCGGGCCAAAGGTCGGCGCGGCGGTGTCGAACGGCGTCTTTTACATTGGCGTCAGCCCGCTTGTCGTGCTTACTGCCGCAGCGCTATGCTATGGGGTTCTGCACTTTACCGAACGGTTTTACACAAAAAGACTGGCGCATTGCGCTAATATGCACAAGCTGCGCGTATCCTACGGCGCGAATAGCGTACAGATGTACGCGCTGTTAGACACGGCCAATTCCGTGTCCGACCCAATCACAAACATGCCTGTTATCGTCTGTACAATCGACGCTGTAAAGCCGCTGTTTCGAGACAAGGATTTTTACGCGCGTCTGTGCGACGTAGAAAAAACGGATTCAGACAAAATTAAGGTAGAGCTTGTGTGTGACACGCCGTTCCGGCTCGTGCCGTTCCGCGCGCTCGGTACAAACGGCGACGTGATGCTCGCGTTTTCGCCGGAGGGTGTCGAAGTGGACGGCAGGCCGTATGAGCGCGGCGCGTTGATTGGGCTGTGTGCAAAGCCTTTGTCGCAGAGCCCGCGTTACGACGCGTTGATTCATCCGCGTGTGATGGTAAATTTGTAGGAAAGAACAATTTAGAACAATACGGAGGGAGACAGAAATGAAGCTTGCGCAGAAAATACACATGGCGGCAAGGCTGAAATGTGCCGAGATGCTTCTAAAAATCAAGCATCTCATCGACGACGAGGTCTACTATATCGGCGGGAGCGAAACGCTGCCCGCGCCGCTGACGCCGCAGGAGGAAGCAGCGCTGCTCGCGCGGCTCGGCACGGACGAAGGAGTAAAGACGACGCTGATTGAGCACAACCTGCGCCTCGTCGTTTACATTGCGCGCAAGTTTGAGAATACAAATGTGGGGATCGAGGATTTGATTTCGATTGGAAGCATTGGGCTGATTAAGGCGATTAACACCTTTAAGCCGGATAAGAATATTAAGCTTGCTACCTATGCGTCGCGCTGTATCGAAAACGAGATATTGATGTATCTGCGTAAAAACCAGAACATCAAGACGGAAATTTCGATTGACGAGCCGCTCAACGTCGACTGGGACGGCAATGAGCTGCTTTTATCCGACATTCTGTCGGCAGAGGGCGACGTTATCAATCAGGGCTTAGAGGACGAGGTTGACCGCGCGCTTTTAGACCTCGCAATCAGTAAGCTCTCCGACCGTGAACAGCGTATCATGGAGCTGCGCTTCGGCCTGCGCGGGCACGAGGAACGGACGCAAAAAGAGGTAGCGGATATGCTCGGTATTTCACAGTCGTATATCTCGCGGCTGGAAAAACGTATCATCGTACGTCTGAAAAAAGAAATCATGAAAATGACATAAATCCGGTATAATTATTTTGCCGGACAGTCATAATAAATCTGTGGTCACAAAACTGTGGTCACAAATCTGTGTTTGCATCGCTGTACATATCTTTCATAGGAGGCAGCGATTCATGATTAATAAAGTTGAAATCTGCGGTGTGAACACGTCAAAATTGCCCAACTTGTCCAACGACAAGAAGGTAGAGCTTTTAAAGAAAATAAAGGACGGCGATACGCGCGCCAGAGAAGAATTTATACAGGGTAACCTCCGCCTTGTATTAAGCGTAATCCAGCGGTTTAACTCGCGCGGGGAGGCGGCGGACGATTTGTTTCAGGTGGGGTGTATCGGCCTGATTAAATCAATCGACAATTTTGACTTGTCTGTGGGCGTGCGGTTTTCTACTTACGCTGTCCCAATGATTATCGGCGAAATCCGCCGGTACCTGCGCGACAACAATTCAATCCGTGTCAGCCGGTCGCTGCGCGATACGGCGTATAAGGCGCTTCAAGTCAAGGAACGCCTTACGGCACAGAACCAAAAAGAGCCGACCGTGACGGAGATCGCAAAGGAGCTCGGAATGGAAAAAGAGGACGTCGTGTTCGCGCTCGACGCAATTGCCGACCCGGTGTCGCTCTATGAGCCGGTTTATCACGACGGCGGCGACGCAATTTTTGTCATGGATCAGGTCAAGGATGAAAAAAGCTGTGACGACCAGTGGCTCGAGCAGATTGGCCTCAATGAGGCGATGAAACGTCTCAGCAGCCGGGAAAAGCATATTTTGAACCTGCGGTTTTTTCAGGGCAGGACGCAGATGGAAGTTGCGGACGAGATTGGTATCAGTCAGGCGCAGGTGTCGCGTCTGGAAAAAAGCGCAATCGCGCATATGCGTAAGTTCATGTAGCATAAAATAGATGTTAGGCAACAAGGTTGTTTCGTGGGACGCGGGGACTG
Organism: uncultured Eubacteriales bacterium; assembly: GCA_900550065.1. Taxonomy (GTDB): domain Bacteria; phylum Bacillota; class Clostridia; order UBA1381; family UMGS1253; genus Aphodoplasma. The sequence continues at coordinate 6,211 of URQR01000036.1, forward strand.
GCCGCTGTGCGCGCCGGTTCTCTTTTTTTGCGGTTTGGTTTCTATGCACCATATGGGATACGGACGCATAAGATAAGATATCATAGTGTGAAAAGACAGAAAGGAGCGGGAGCAATGGAAGAAACCAACACATATCCGGTATGCTTGCAAAATGATGCTGCGGCGTCATATCATGATACCGTGCAGGTCAAGGACATAGACGATTTAATTTTTGCGGGCGAGCCTGTGAAGCTTCATTCGGAAAAATAAGTTTTCCGGAGTTGAAACGGCGGCCCGCCGTTTTTTTATTGCCTGAATCTTGATGAACTATTTTAGTATAAATTACGTCTGTACTTCTCATAAAAATTGTGCTAAAATAATAATAAATGGCGAATGATTTTATTTAGATTTGGAGAGGGCGTACATGGCGCAAAAGGGTGTTACAATCGGCGAGGAGGCGCTTACGCAAGCGCTGCCGGGGCTTGACGGCGAATGTGTCAAACTGTATCTTTACATAAAATATCTCGCAGAGAAAAACGGCGGGAAAACGAGCTGCGCCGAATTGGGCGGCTTTTTAAGCATAGATACGAATACGGCCGGTAATTTGGCGCGCGAGCTTGCGCGTCAGGGACTGGTTCGTTTTGGTGCGCAGGGTGTGCTTACCGTGTGCGAGCTTACACAAAGCGCGCCGGTTTCCGCACCGGAGGAGCACCCGTCCTACCTGCCCGGCGAGGTTGGTGCGGTGGTTGCGTCGGACAAGCAACTGTCCGACCTGCTGGCGGTTGCACAGAAAATTTTGGGTAAGATGCTGTCGTATTCGGCAATCGAAAAGCTTTACGGACTATATGACTGGCTCGGAATGCCGCCGGATTTGATTGTGCGGCTCTTAGAGTACTGTGTAGAGCTTGGGAAAAAGGATATGCGCTATATTGAAAAGGTTGCCGTTTCGTGGCGCGAGATGGGAATCGGCACCGTCGCAGAGGCGGAACGCTACATTGAGCGGCAAAACTATAAACGGACGTATGTGTATCAGATACAAAAAGAGTTCGGAATCACGGACCGCAAGCTCACGGCGAGCGAGCTGCGCTATATTGGCGAGTGGTATACGCTCGGCGTATCGGTGGAGCTGGCGGCTTTTGCTTATGATTACAGTGTGACTAAGACGGGCAAGCTTGCGATGGCGTATATCAATAAGGTGCTTGTTTCTTGGACAAAAGAGGGTGTCCGTACGGCGGCGCAGGCGCAGGAGCGCCTTACGCAGCATAACGTGCAGACGGCGGCGAAGCAGGCAAGACCGGCCCCGGCGGGCAAGGGGGCAAAGCCGTTCGAGGTGTACGACTCCGGCCGTTATGACTATGATGAAATTGACGCGCTTGCGCGCCGGAAGCTGAAGAAGATTATTGGAAAGGAGTAAGCGGATGGCTTACGAACAGGAGATTTATAAAAAGGTTTTAAATGCTTTCGAGGCGAAGCGTATGGTAGAGGCCAGCGAGCGGAAACGGCGGCTGTTTGAGGTGTATGACAAGTGTGCCGAGGTTAAGCAGATTGACGAGGAAATCGACCGCGTTGGAAGCGGTGCGGCGCTCGAAATTTTAAAAGACCCGCAGAATGCACCGGCGATTGCGGACGATTTAAAAGAAAGTATGCAGATGCTGTCCGCTATGCGTGCGCGCGCATTGGAAAAGGCGGGCTTTGCAAGGGATTATACTGACATGCGCTACCGATGCAGCATTTGTAAAGATGAGGGTTATGTCGGCGGCAAGCAGTGCGACTGTTTTAAAGCGTATGTGCGGAAAGAGGCGTACCAGTCTTCTAAGCTGTTTAACCTGTTTGAATCGCAGGGGTTTGACAAGTTTGACCTTACGTTGTTTTCCGACGAGGTCGACAAAAAGGCCGGCGTGTCCCAGAAGGAAGCGATGGAGGAGGCGCTCGCTGTCTGCAAGTCGTTTGTGGAGCAGTTTGACAGCGCGGACTACAGCCTTTTTTTCTACGGCGGCGTCGGGCTTGGGAAAACGTTTTTGTCGACGTGTATCGCGAAAGAGCTGATTGACCGTGGAAATACGGTCATCTATCAGAGCGCGGCGAAGCTGTTTTCCTACTACAGCGACTATCTGTTTGGGCGGGTGAACGCGGCGCAGGCGCGTACGGAGCTGGACCGGCTGACGGAGTGTGACCTGCTGATTATTGACGATTTGGGAAGCGAGGCGACGAACAGCCAGACGGTGTCGTTTTTGTTCGAGCTTGTTAACGACAGACTGCTGTCCGGTAAAAAGATGGTTATCAGCACAAACTACTCAATCAATGAAATTGCGAAAGTGTACTCGGAGCGGCTGCATTCCCGTATTTTGGAGCACTTTACGCCCGTACGCTTTTTCGGCGGCGACATACGGCTGAAGAAAATGTTTGGTTAGGAAAAATCTATTATAAGGCATATACTATATGGCATATAAAGGAGAGGACTTATGAAACACTGGGGAACAAAATTTTTAGGCGCGGGCATACTCTGTTTTGTATTTTGCCTGACGATGTGCGCCGGCGTGTTTGGCGCCGGGGAAAATGAGATTCACGTCGACTTTGAGGATATATCCTATGTTGCGGGTGAAACCCCGGTAATACCGGGCTTTAGCGTAGTTGATAAGGCATCGGACGGCGGCAGCATTCTCGTCCGGGAGGAAGCGGTCGCGGGAAAAACGAACAAGTACCTCGATATTTCAAAAGAGGCGGTTGGAGGAGCTGCGAACGACGCGTATATTCAGACAAAGGGCTATCACGATATGACGACGCGGGTACAAATCGGTTTCCGTATTCGTTCGCTTGCGCAAACCGGAAGCATCAACATTTCGCTGCGGGACGACAATTCGAACGCCAGCGCGGGTACGCTGACATTGCTCTCGTTTGATGACTCAAAAGGAAAGATTACATACGGCCCGAGTTTTAGCGGTCAAGTAACGGAGGTTTATACGCCTACTCAGTGGACGGAGTTTTTTATTGAGATGAACGTTACGCAGGACGAGATTAACATTTACTGCGGCGATACGCTCAAGACTACTCTAACAGGGGTAAAAACCGGTTCGGAAAAGCTCAAAAACTATAATTATGCAAGGTGTTCTCTTAGGCTTCAGGCGTATGACACCAAAAAGCTTGGTGACAAGGTGACCTATCATTTCGACGATCTCCGCTTTGTGATTAACCAGTCGTTTGACAGCCGGTTTTTTGTCGGCGATAAAACGCTTTATAAATCGGTGTTCGGTAAAGAACGCGCACTGCAGAGCCTGAAGGCGGGCAGTCTTACGGCAGCGGTCGACGTCAAAAACACCTCTGCGGCCGGGCAGACGGTTCGGCTTGCGGCGGCGACGTATGGCAAGGACGGACGGATGGCGGGCGTGTTTTTCTCGGATACGGCGGCTATTACTGCCGGCGAAAGCGCGGCCCTGCGCGTACCGGTACAGGTTTCCTCGCTTGATGAGATAGAAAAGCTAAAGATGTTTCTCTTTGACGGAAACGGCACGCTTCTGCCGCTCACACGGTCGGAAACCTATGTACAGAGCGAATATTCCCAGCCGTTCGGCGAGGAAATCATTCACGATATTAAGCAGGAAAACCCGGACAATGCGCATCCGCGCATTTTAATGACGAGGGAAAAGCATGCGTTTTTAAAGCAGGCCGTCAAAGAGCAGAAAGAACCGTACAGGTCGTGGTATGCAAAGGTGAAGAGCGCGGCGGACAAGCTTATTAACAGTGACCTTCCAGAGTACGACGATGATGACGAGCTGCGCCTTAGTTCGGCGGAAAAAGCGGCCGACCGTATGATGCAGCTTGCGTTCGTATACAGCATTGAGGAGACGGACAGGGACAAATACATGATCCAGCTCAATAAGGAAATTAATAACTGTGCGGGCTGGCCCGACTGGAACCCGAAGCATTTTCTGGACACGGCGGCGCTGATTCGCGGAACGGCTCTTGCGTATGATTGGTGCTACGACTATTGGCAGAGGCCGGAAAACGCGGCGCAGAAGGAAACGCTCGTCGGTGCGCTGGTCAATATGGGTCTTGTACAGGCGCAGAAGGCGTTTAATGGTACGGCTGAAGTATCGACATGGTGGACGACGACGGACAACAACTGGGCGTTTGTGTGCAACGGCGGCGTTGCGCTTGGCGCGCTTGCGCTCGGGGACGAGGATGCGTATGCGGATTTGTGTGCATATGTCCTCGAGAAAGGTCTTTTGGCGATTGAAAACAGTATCACCCACTTTGCGCCTGACGGTGCATGGTACGAGGGACCGGGCTACTGGCACTACACAGTGCGGTATATGTCGATGTATTTTAATGCCTTGCAGACGGCGGCTGGGTCGGATTACGGCTACCTATTAAGTGAAGGAATCAGCAAGACGGCGCACTTCCCAATTGGCGTTATGGGAAAGTCGACGACGGTAAACCTGCACGACGCATCAGAGGGCTCGCTTGCGCCGCCGGAGCTGTTCTACCTTGCAGCGCAGTTTAACGATACAACGGCGGCGAAGTACCGCTATTACCAGATTCAAAAGCAGGGGAAAGCGCCGTCGATTCACGACCTTTTGTGGTTCGACAAGGAGCTGATTGGCGACGGGTCGCTGGAGGGGATGCAGCTTGACTTTGCGTTCCGTGATATTGAGCTGATGACGTTTAGAAATGCGTACTTTGTAGACAATGTTTACTTTGCCGCGCTGCACGGCGGTAAAAACGGAATCAATCACGGGCAGATTGACGCGGGTAACTTCGTGTACGAGGCAAACGGCGTCCGGTGGGCGGTCGACCTCGGAGGAGACAATTATAATTTGCACGGCTACTTCACAAATGCGAATCAGGCCAAGTCGCGCTGGGCATATTACAGAAACCGCGGCGAGGGGCATAATACAATTATTATCAACCCCAATACCGACCCGTCGAAGCCGGCCGATCAGCCGCTCGATACGAAAGCGACAATCAGCGCGTATGCGCCCGGCGATACGTACGGTAGCGGTGAGATTGACATGCAGCCGATTTATGGTGCATATACAAATAATGCAAAGCGGTCTATCACGCTCGACAAAACGAGCGGTCTTTGCACTGTGACGGACAACCTTGACTTTAAGGCCGGAAATACTTACAACTTGTATTGGTTTATGCATACAAGAGCAAAGAACATTACGGTTGCGCCGGACGGGAAAAGCGCGGTGCTGGAACAAAGCGGTAAAAAGCTGTATGCCTATATTACGCAGGGCGAAGGAACGTTTGAAGTAAAAAGCGCAACGCCGTTGGAGGACTCTCCCGCGCCCAATTATTGGACAGAAAACGGATACAATCCTAAAAATGGGGCATTTGGCATGAAGCAAAACGCAAACGATGGCGTACAAAAGCTGCAAATCCATATCCCGGCGGCGTCCGGCGCGTTTGCCTTGCAGGTAACGCTCAGCCCGGTTGCGCTGTAGAAAGTAACAATTAACTGGTTAGAGAGTTAAGACGATGAAGTGGATGATAGCGGAGGTGAGTATATGGAAGAAGAATTGTATCAAATCAAGCCGGAGCGCAAGGTGTTTTCGCGCATTGGCTGGGCATGCTTTGCGGCGATGGGAGCGGCTGTACTGGTGCAGCTTGCTATGGTTTGGGCCGCGGGGTATTTTCACCTTGCGCTTGACAACTCTCTTTTGTCGGCTGTCGTGAGCGTCGTATCCATGTATGTCGTGGGGCTGGGCGTGCTGCTGCTTTTGCTGCGGCTGTTTCGCGTACCTGTCTATAGTGCGCCGAAACAACGCCGCATTGGCGCAGGGACGTTTTTCACCTGCCTTATCATTGGCTATGGACTGCTGTATGCGGGCAATCTGACGGGACAGGGTGTTGTGTGGCTGATTGATTTTTTGCTCGGAATACCGTATGACAACTATGTGAGCGGCATGATTATGGACACGAACCTCTGGCAGGCGTTACTGGTTTACGTTTTAATCGCTCCGGCGGCGGAGGAGTTTATGTTCCGTAAGCTGTTGATTGACCGACTGGGCCGCTATGGAGAGGCGGTTGCCGTTTTTGTTTCGGCGCTGATGTTTGGCCTGTTCCACGGAAACCTGTTCCAGTTTTTCTATGCGTTTGGCATAGGACTTGTCTTGGGCTACTTGTACGTAAAATCGGGACGCCTATGGTATAGTATACTTTTGCACGCAATTATCAACTTTTTGGGCTCGGCGCTGCCGCTTTTGCTGTTTGGTGGGATAGACCTAGACGCAATTACTGCGCAAACTGCTGCGCTCGACCCGGTTTTGCTGGCGCGGCTAATGCTGATTAGCCTATATGGGTTTGCCATGATTGGCTTTGCAATTGCGGGCGTTGTTATTTTGATTTGCGTGCGAAAGCGGATTGTGTTGGATAAAGGCGCAGTTATCATACCAAAAGGAAAGCGGTTTAAAACTATAGCTTTAAATACTGGGATGATTTTGTTCGTCCTGTTATGTATTGGATTATTTGCGCTTGCATTTATAAATGGATAAAAAAACGTCTGCATGATGCAGACGTTTTTTTATTTATCAAGCTGTGCGCGTTTCTGTTTTTTAGAGGAAGTGCGCCTATTGTTCTTCTTGCTATGCTGCTGGATAGCCGGAGGAGCGGGAATCGGGGGCAGCATAATAGAAAAGTTATCCTTTGCGGCTGCAAGCAGCAGGGACAGCATTTGGAAAACGTGCTGGCGCGACTGCTCGTCGATGTTTTGAAACGAGCGTAGAATCACGACGGCATTTTTCAACCACCCTTCGCTTAGCTCGGTGACGCGTTCCGCCTTTGTTGCCTTTAATACTTGGTAGAGCGTGTCAAAAAATTGCTCCCGCTGTGAAACGTCCATTTGTGCGACCCATGTCTTGAGCGATTGGTCTATAAAGCGGCTCCCGTTCGATATCGTATCAAGGCGCACAAAGTCTGTGCCAAGCGTCTCCCATGAATAGGGGTCGTGCTGCATTAGGCCCTTTTGCGTGCTGTGGACAACGGTATAGTGTTCCTCGTGCTCTAAGAGCATACCGACAACAGAGGACTGCGGCACAAAGGTCTGGATACGGTCACGTACCGCGCTGTATCCGTCGCTTGAGAGTACCCTTGCGTCAAAGCCCGGCCCGTCGTGGTTATAAACCGCTATGATTCTGTCCTGTATGGCTTTATCAGTAAAGGCGGCGGCAAAGACGGCAAGGTTACCCCCCTTCGAGTGCCCGCCGAGATATAACTTTTGCGTTGAATCTGCCTGCGTAAGATATTCTGCCGCACGCTGCTGTGCTGGGACAGGCGTTAGAAAGCTCATGTTGAAGTCTTCCTTCCAGCCGACGAGCGTATTGTCCGT
>URQR01000037.1 GCA_900550065.1 uncultured Eubacteriales bacterium
TATGCCGTAGCGCTGTGCGAAATAATACATGGCAAAGCGTCCGCCGAACATGATTTTCTTGTGCGCCGCGCCGTCGGCTAAGGCTTGAAAATCGCTGTCGAGTTGTAATAACTGTTCAATATAAACCGCGGCGTTTTGGGTATACGCCTGTGTATGCGTTGGGTCTGCCGCGCACAGTGCGTCGCGGATATGCGCTGCCATAATAACGGCGTTGTACGGTGACGTCCAGATATGTGGATCGAGCTGGTGCGTGTGCGCCGCGCTGTCTTCTTCGGTATGTCCCGGTTCTTCCGCTTCTTCTACGAGCGAAACCCCCTCCGACACGTCGAGCACATGCGTTTTTGTTTGGTCAAGACCGCCTATGATTCCTTCGGCCCAGCGTTCCATATACTTTCCGGTGTAAATAAATACGTCGGCTTTTTGTATTTTTATGATATCGGCGGGGGAGGGCTCATACGTATGCGCCTCTGTTCCGGGCGGGAGCAGAAGCGTCACCTCAGCCAAATCGCCCGCAATCTGCCGCGCAAAGTCGTACTGTGGAAATAAAGTTGTTATGATTTGTAATTTACCCGAATCTGTCTGCTTATTTTCCTGTATGGTATTGCACCCCGCCAACCCTAATATCAGGCTTGCGCACAGGCAGACAGCCCATAACTTTTTTATCATAATTATCACCTTTCTTCGAAATTTGAAACGTCCTGTTCTTTTTTTCGACACACGCCGCAAAGGCCGTACAATACCGTGCGCGTATTATCGAGCAGAAAGCCGTGGTCTTTGTCCATATGCGCCGCCACCTGATCCATCAGGCCGCAGTCAACGTGCAAAAGCGCACCGCACTGTGTGCATGTTAAGTGGTAATGCATCCGGCAGGTATTTGCAGAGTCAATATATTCGTAGCACGCACTCTTCGAGTTGGAAATAAAATATTTCCTTACGCTTCCCTCGTCGGCGAGCTTGTCCATATAGCGGTAGACCGTCGTTTTTCCGACGGCGAGCCCGTTTTGCTTGAGCGCGTCGGTCACGTCCTCCACCGTTAGGTGGCGCGCCGTATTCTTTTGTAAATACGCTAAAATTAAATCGCGCTGTTTTGTACGGTATCCGTTTTCACGCCGCATCGTAGTTCACCTTCTAAAAAAATGAAATTGAAACTGAAAATCATTTTCAATTATATAATAAATTCAAGAATTTGTCAATTACTTGTCGGAAATATTTCGTCGTCATATCTTGACAATTTTACAGCGGGATGATACGCTAAACCAGAAAGTATTTTCCTGTATGAGGAGGAGCAAACATGGAAAACAGACAGATTGCAGTATATAAGACAAATGTGCGCGCGGGACAGCTATTGGAGATGGAAAAACCGATGACGTTCCGAACGGGCAAGGAAACGCATGAAGAAGCGGTAATTAATCTCTATGACGATGTACAGTATCAGGAAATTCTCGGATTTGGCGGCGCATTTACAGAGTCGGCAGCGTATAACTACCATTTGATGGGAGAGAAAAACCGCAAAAAATTCATCGAGGCTTATTTTGACCCCAAAAAGGGCATTGGATACAGCTTTGGACGCACGCATATTGGCTCGTGTGACTTCAGCCTTGACACATACCAGTATGTAAGCGACGGCGACAAGTCGCTTGCCTCTTTTACAATTGACCGTGACAGGGAATATATCATTCCGCTTGTGAAGGATGCGCTGAAGGCGACAGGAGAGCGGCTTGTGCTGTTTGCCTCGCCGTGGAGCCCACCGGCGTTTATGAAAACGACGGGGAGCGCGCTGTTTGGGGGCAAGCTAAGCGGGGAATATATGGACACATGGGCGCAGTGCTTTGTCCGCTACATACAGGAGTTTGAAAAAGAAGGCGTTGCTATCTGGGGCGTAACGGTACAAAACGAGCCGAATGCGATTCAGACGTGGGAAAGCTGCCAGTACAGCGCGCAGGAGGAAGCGGATTTTATCAAAAACCACCTCGCTCCGGCGCTCGATAAGGCCGGGCTTTCCGACGTAAAAATTATCATTTGGGACCACAACAAGGAACAGCTCTACGACCGGGCGAAGGTGACGCTGGCAGACGAGGACGTACGCAGGCGCGTCACAGGGATTGGAATGCACTGGTACTCGGGCGAGCACTTTGAGGCGGTCGGAATTACGAAGCAGGCGTTTCCCGAAAAGCAGCTTTTGGTCACGGAGTTCTGCCACGGACTGTACGCGAAGGAGCGCGCGGTGACTATGGCCGAACGGTATGCGTATGACATGATTGGAAACCTGATGAATGGGGTAAGCGGCTCGTGTGACTGGAACCTTGTGCTTGATACGGCCGGCGGGCCGTACCATGCGCGCTTCGGCGGGTGCAGCGCGCCCGTGATGTACAATGTGGCGGAGGACGAACTTATCTTGACGCCCGTCTACTACTACGTGGGCCATTTTTCAAAGTTTATCCAGCGCGGCGCGCGCCGAATCGGCGCGAGCAAATACAGTGAGCGGATACAGGTGTGCGCGTTTGAAAATCCGGACGGTACGATTGCGGCGGTCGTCTTAAACCGTTCGCCGCGGCGTGTTCCGTTCCATTTGAAATATAATGGGCTGTGCGCGCGCGGCCCAAGCACACCACACTCAATTATGACGCTACTATTTAACAAAGAACAGAAGTAACGGAGGAGCTTATGCGAGCGGTAATCCAGCGCGTAAAACGCGCAAGCGTAACAATAGACGGCAAAGAAACGGCGAGCATCGGACAGGGGTTTCTCGTTTTGCTCGGCGTACATGAAACGGACACGGAGCAGGAGGCGGCCTATGTGGCGAAAAAGTGCTGCGGCCTGCGGATATTTGAGGATGAGGACGGCAAGATGAACCGGTCGGTGCAGGATGTGGGCGGCGAGTTTTTGGTTGTGTCGAACTTTACGCTCTACGGCGACTGTAAAAAAGGCAACCGCCCAAGCTTTACATCGGCGGCACGGCCGGAAACGGCGATTCCGCTCTACGAATATTTTGTTTCTTGCGTACGTGAGGCCTGCATCCCGTGCCAGACGGGTGTGTTTGGCGCGGATATGCAGGTGGAGCTGCTGAACGACGGGCCAGTCACGGTCATCGTCGAAAGCGTGTGAGGTGCGAAATGAAAATTGTTGTGGACGCGGACGCGTGCCCGGTCAAAGAGCAGGTTGTACGCGCGGCAAAGACACGCGGAGTAGAGACCGTGATGGTGTTTGACAACACACATATTATTGAGGATGGCTACAGTAAGTGCATTGTTGTCGATAAGGGTACGGACAGCGCTGACCTTGCGCTGGTGAATCTACTAAGTAAGGGCGATATTGCAATAACGGGCGACTTCGGCGTTGCGACGCTTGCACTCGCGAAGGGGGCGTACGCGCTCAGCTTCAGTGGAATGCGCTACGACGACAGCAACATTGACAAGCTGCTGTTTGAGCGGTTTTTGGGTAAAAAGGTGCGGCGCGGCGGCGGGCGGACAAAGGGGCCGCAAAAGCGCAGCGCGGCGCAGGACGAGGCGTTTGAGCGAGCGCTTGGCGCGCTGCTTGATGAATTGTGCGGTTAAAGCGGGGCGGTTTGATACATTTTATCAAAAAGATATGTGAGCAGACGGCGCGGTTTCGGCAATTCTTTTCGTAAAAAATATTTGACACATCGTATCATAAATGGTATGATATAGGTATCATTTTAATATTGAATGATAGAGGTGCGTTTTCCATCAGTAGCGTGCGCGTGAGGCCGGCGGCGGCCGTAAGGAACGGGCGTGAAAGGGGCAAACGCCGAAGGCAGGGCGGGGCCGCACAGCGCTGTGCCTGGACGTATGGTTAAGAGCCATAGGTCTGTCACCGCGTGCGGTGGAGCGCTATCTGTAATCATAGGCATGGTTTATGTGCTTGTATGTGGCAGCGGCGCTCTGTGCCGCTGCCATTTATTTTTGTATATTTTAAGGAGGAGTTATATATGAAAGAGTATAACGTAGCAGTGATTGGTGCAACCGGGATGGTGGGCCAGCGCTTTATCAGTCTGCTTGAAAACCATCCGTGGTTTCATATCAAGGCGCTTGCGGCCTCTGCGCGGAGCGCGGGCAAGCCGTATATTGAAGCGGTTGGCAGCCGGTGGGCGATGAAAACGCCGATGCCGGAGCAGGTGAAAGATATGATTGTATTAGATGCGACAGCGGACAAAGAGAAAATCGCCGGTATGGTCGATTTTGTGTTCTGTGCAGTCGATATGAAAAAAGACGAAATCCGTGCGCTCGAGGAAGCGTATGCAAAGCTTGAGTGCCCGGTAATTTCGAACAATTCGGCGCACCGCCACACCGACGACGTGCCGATGATTATTCCGGAAATCAACGCAGACCATGCGCAGATTATTGAAGCGCAGCGCAAACGCCTCGGCACAAAGCGCGGCTTTGTGGCTGTAAAGTCGAACTGCTCGATTCAGAGCTATGTTCCGGCGCTTCACCCACTTATGAAGTATGGCATTAAAGAGGTTGTTGCGTGTACCTATCAGGCGATTTCCGGTGCAGGCAAGACGTTTGAAACATGGCCGGAAATGGTCGACAACCTGATTCCGTATATCGGCGGCGAGGAAGAAAAGAGCGAAAAAGAGCCGATGAAGGTTTGGGGACACATTGAAGGCGATAAGATTGTTGACGCGACAAGCCCGGTGATTACGACGCAGTGTCTGCGTGTACCGGTTTCGGACGGGCACACGGCGGCGGTTTTTGTTTCGTTTGAAAATAAGCCGTCTATTGACGAAATTAAGCAGGCTTGGAAGGACTTTTCCGGTGAGCCGCAGGCGCTTAACCTGCCGTCCGCACCGAAGCAGTTCTTAAACTACTTTGAAGAGGATAACCGCCCGCAGGCCAAGCTCGACCGCGATATGGAGGGCGGTATGGCGGTATCGGTCGGAAGACTGCGTGAGGATACGGTCTACGACTATAAATTTGTTTCCCTTTCGCACAATACGCTGCGCGGCGCGGCCGGCGGCGCGGTGCTGATGGCGGAATTGCTTGCAGCGAAGGGGTATATGGACTAATCGGGTTAAAATTTAATAAAAAGGCGGTTGAGCCGTATGAAAAAGCTGTTTAAGAGCCTGATTGCACTCACGTTGTGTTTGTCGATGCTTCTGGGGATGCGTACCTTTGTGTCCGCAGAGGAAAAAATTACCGTCTTGCTCGACGGAAAGGAGCTCGTTTTTTCTGACCAGCTTCCGGTATTGGTGGAGGATCGGACGCTTGTGCCGATGCGCGCAATTTTTGAGGCGATGGGTGCGGTTGTGTTTTGGGATAAATACGACGACAGCGTGGTCGCGGTCAAAGATACCGATATGGTAGAACTTTGGATTGGGAAAACAGAAGCGAGAAAGAATGCGCAAAGCGTGACGCTCGACGTCCCGGCACAGCTTATCAACGACCGGACGATGGTACCGCTCCGCTTTGTCGGGGAGGCGCTTGGTGCGCAGGTCGACTGGATTGGTCACACGAACACGGTTGACATTAAAATGCTTGAAAAGCCCGCTGTGGAAACGAAAACGAACGACGAAAAGCTCGCCGCCCTGCCGGAGGGGGAAGTGCTTGCAAATAGCGAAACGGTGCTTGCCGCGGACATCAGCGGCGGCGCTATGGTTAAAAAGGAAACCGTAAGCGTCAGCGGTATGCCGTTTAAAACGGCACTGCGGGTGCAGACGGTTACGGAACCGGATAATGCGTATAACGTTCAAATGAACCTACGCGTGAAGCAAGCGGTAAAAAAGGACGATATTCTGCTTTGTATGTTTTATGCGCGTGGGATAGAAACGTCCGCGGCGGACGGCAGCGCACAGCTCAGCGTCGTACATGAGGAGCTTGCCTCCGGCAAATATGACAAAACAATGTCGCAGGGGCTGACGCTGGAGCCGGGCGCGGAGTGGGTACGCGTGTTTATCCCATATACGGCGGGGATGGACATGGCGGCTGATAAGTCGCAGGTTAATATCCGCTTCGGCTATCCGCCGCAGACGGTTGAGATTGCGGATTTTCAGGTCATCAACTATAAAAATTCGGCTGAATTTACAGACTTGCCCGTGATGGCGGCGACGTACCCGGGGCAGGAGGCGGACGCGCAGTGGCGTAAGGATGCATGGGCACGAATTGAACAGAACCGTAAGTCGGACTTTGATATTCAGGTAATCGGAGAAAACGGCGCGCCCGTTTCCGGTGCAAAGGTGAACGTCGCGCTGCAAAAGCATGACTTTGACTTTGGTACGGCGGTGAATAAGGCGTTTTTAGACGAAACTAATGAGCGCGGCCGGCGGCTCAGTAAATATTTGCGCCTGTTTTTTAACGCTGCGGTGCCGGAAAATGAGCTGAAGCGGCCTTCGTGGGCGTCGAGTCAGGACACCGCAAAGCGAAGTGTCAACAAGCTGCTGTCCTATGACTTTGACGTGCGCGGGCACACGATGGTTTGGGACCGGTGGGATAAGCTGCCGCCGGCGTTTGAAACCGATTATGCGGTTAATGACCCTAAGCGGATGGAGACAGAGACGCTGGCGCACATTCGTGAGATTGGCGGTGCGTTTTCGGGCTATTTGCGCGAGTGGGATGTTGCGAATGAAATTTTGCAGAATAACAAAATGCGCTCTATTTTGGGTGATGAAACGCTCGTAAAGTGGTATCAGGAGGCGAAAAAGGCCGACCCGCACGCGGTTTTGTACCTAAATGAAAACACGGTTGGCACAACGTATAACACACAGGCCAAAAAGTTTGAGGAACTGCTGAAAAAGCTGAAGGGAATGGGCGCGCCGATTGAGGCGGTGGGCTTTCAGTGCCACTATAATGCGGCGTTCGACCCGCAAAAGTTTATTGAGCTGTCCGACGTGTTCGCGCCTTTGGTCGACGAGCTGAAAATTACGGAATTTGACTACAATTGCACGGATGAGCAATTGCAGGCTGACTTTACGCGCGACATGATAATAGCGGCTTACAGTCATCCGTCCTACAGCGGCTTTCTGATGTGGGGCTTTTACGACGGGGCGCATTGGCTGAAAAACGCGCCGCTGCTGCGCGAAGACTGGACGCTCAAGCCGTCCGGCGCGGCTTATATTGATCTGGTGTATAACCAGCTTTGGACAAACGAGGATGCGGTAACGGATGCGAAAGGAACAAGCACGGTGCGCGGCTATCAGGGTGAGTATATTGTGACGGTCGAATATAACGGAAAAACGTATCGGCAGCGCGCAGACCTGACAAAAGATGGCGCCAACAAGCTCGTCTTTGACGTATCTGCTGAGCCTGTTCCGCTTACGGATAAGCCGGTGCGGCAAATTCCCTAAATGAATAGAATTGAAAACAATTTTGAGACTATTGCATAAATATAGTATAACAGTACGAACAATTTTCTTATAAGGAGAGGGAGTCAATATGAAAAAGCCATTGTTTACAGGCTCCGGTGTGGCGATTGTCACGCCGTTTACAAAGGAGGGCGTGGACTTCGATAAGCTCGGCGAGCTAATCGAGTTTCATATTGCTAATAAAACAGACGCTATCATTATCTGCGGCACGACGGGCGAGGCCTCAACAATGCCGGACGCAGAGCATAAGGCTACGATTGAATATACGGTAAAAAAGACGGCGGGGCGTATTCCGGTTATTGCAGGAACAGGCTCAAACGATACGCCGCACGCCATTGAGCTTTCTCGGTTTGCGCAGAGCGTTGGCTGCGACGGGCTGCTTGTTGTGACGCCGTATTACAATAAAACAACGCAAAAGGGGCTCTATCTGCACTTTAAGGCGATTGCAGAAAGTGTTGATATTCCGATTATCCTTTATAATGTGCCGGGCAGGACGAAGCTTTCTATTGCGCTCGATACGTTAGAAAAGCTTGCTAAAATCGACAATATTGTTGCCATCAAGGAGGCGAGCGGTGACATCGCGTATTTGTCGCACGTTGCGGCGCGCGTGCCTGAGCTTGCGATTTATTCCGGCAATGACGATATGGTAATACCGGCGCTTTCCGTCGGCGGTCTTGGCGTGATTTCCGTAGCGGCGAATATTATACCGGAGGATATGCATAATATGTGCCAGCTTTATTTTGATGGTAAGGTAAAAGAAGCAGCGCAGATGCAGCTTCGCGCGCTCGATTTGATTGATAAGCTGTTCATCGAGGTAAATCCGATTCCAATTAAAAACGCGATGAATATGCTTGGCTATGCGGTCGGCGATTTGCGGATGCCGCTGTGTGACTTAGAGGAAAAGAACGTTCCGGTTGTGAAAAAGGCGCTGGCAGATTATGGCCTTGCGGTAAAATAGGACACAGTATAAATTTACAGAAGATAAAGAGGGTCTATTATGGTAAAAGTAATCATGAACGGCGCAAACGGAAAAATGGGGCAGGTTATTACGCGGCTGGTCAGCGATATGGAGGATGTGTCAATCGTTGCTGGCGTGGATATTAATGACTCGATTGTAAATACATATCCGGTTTACGGTGACATTTTCGAGGTGCGCGAGCAGGCGGACGTTATCATCGACTTTTCGCACCCGTCCTGTTTGGAAACGCTGCTGAAATATGCCTGTGAAAAGAAGCTTCCCATTGTTGTCGCGACGACGGGGCTCAGTGAGAATCAGAAGGGAATGATACAGGCGGCGGCGCGGCAGACGGCGGTCTTTTTCTCAGCGAATATGAGTCTGGGGATTAATTTATTAATTGACCTCGCGAAGCGCGCGGCGAAGCTCTTAGAAGGCAACTTTGACATAGAAATTATAGAAAAGCACCATAACCAGAAGATTGATGCGCCGAGCGGGACTGCGCTTGCAATTGCGGATGAGATTTCGTCTGTGCTGTCTGCGCCGCCGGCGTACGTATACGACCGGCATTCGCAGCGTAAAAAGCGCAGTAAGGCAGAAATCGGCCTGCACGCGGTGCGCGGCGGTACGATTGTGGGCGACCACGACGTGATGTTTGCCGGAACGGACGAGATTATTACGCTGTCGCACCATGCGGCCTCGAAAGAGGTGTTCGCGGTGGGGGCGGTGCGCGCGGCACAGTTTTTGTGCGGCAAAGCGCCCGGCCTGTACGACATGAGCGATTTAGTATCAAGTATGTAAGTGTGGCTTTCAGTTTAGAAAGGCGGTGGCGGTATGGAACCTGTAGAACGTATTATTATGCGGGACAATGTCGTAGTTGTGACGATTGACCGGCTGCCCAATGTGGCGGGAACAATGGCGAAGGTGTTTCGCGTTTTGGCGGACGAGGGCATCAATGTCGATATGATTTCGAGCTTGCTGCCTGCTTCGAGCGAAATTGGGGTGTCGTTTAGCACGGAGGGCGACGAGCTGACAAGGCTGATGGGCGTATCGCGCAAGGTACAGAGTATTTTTCCGGGCGCGGCGGTACACATCAACAGCGGCAACGCAAAGCTTGTGCTTGGCGGCTATATGGCCGAAACGGCCGGCGTCGGCGCGCGTGCGTTTGCATGTCTTGGCGCAGCGGAAATCGAGATACGGTTGATTACAACGAGTGAGAACGAGATTTCACTCGTTGTGAACGAGGGAAACGCGGACGCTGCTGCGGAGGCGCTTGCGAAAGAGTTTGGGTGCGGGCAGGTATGATTCCTGCCCGTTTTTTATCACAGAACAGGAGGATAACAGGATGGAAGAAGAAATCAAACGAATCATACGTGAATGTGACCTTGCAATCAAGCGGGAGGATTTTGACACACTTTTGTCCCACTATACGGAGGACGCCGTGCTGGTTGTAAAGCCCGGCCTTGTTGCTAAGGGGAAAAAGAAGATACGCGACGCATTCGTCGCAATTGCAAAGTATTTTAACAACAGCCTTGTCCCGACCCAGGGAAATATGGTGATTTTAGACGCGGGCGATACGGCGCTTGTTTTATCGCAGACGTTGCTCGCGGCGGACAAGGAGGAGTCTGTCTATTCGATGGACCGGCGTGCAACGTATGTCTTTACAAAGTGTGCGGACGGCGTTTGGCGCTGTGCGGTCGACAATTCCTATGGAACGGACTTGCTTACTGCAAAGTTGGACTGAATTAAAATTAAAAATAGCCTCTACATAAAGAGGCTATTTTTTTGTTAAAATGCTTGACATATATCACATTGTGATGTAATATTATATCATAACGCGATATATCATAGTGTGATAAGGGGATGATAAAATGAATTTACAGCACCTGCAAAAACGTTTTATCCCAATGAGTGAAACGATGTTTTACATTCTTTCCTCGCTGACTGAAGCGCGGCATGGCTATGGCATTATGCAGCACGTCGAAAAGCTGACCCGCGGGCGGATTGTGCTCGGCGCAGGCACGGTCTATCAGAGCCTTTCGAAGTTAGAAAAGGAAAAGTTGATTGTGGTCGTGCGGGAGTATGACCGGAAAAAGGAATATATTGCAACAGAAGCAGGACGAGTCATCCTGCAAAAAGAGGCAGCGCGGATTTGTGAGTTGTATCAAGTGGCAAAGGAGTTGGTCTAAATGGAAAAGAAGACAGTTTGGTTTTCGGCGTTACGCCGTGTCGTGCCGGCGGACTACGAGCAATGGCTCGAGACGCTTGCACTACAGGGCTGGAACATTGACCGGGTCGGTCAGACCAGTTCGATGAAAATGACGTTTACGAAGACAAATCCGATGCAGTACCGCTATGTGTTCGATTTAAACGCCTTTCCAAACAAAGATTATTTCAATACGTATGAACAGTTTGGCTGGGAGTGTATTGGGCATATGGCGAGCTGTTATATCTGGCGCAGAGAATACACCGGCGCGCGGCCGGAGTCGTTTTCCGATACGGAAAGTTTGATAAAACGGAATAAGCGGGTCAGGACCGTGCTCCTGATTTGCCTTGCCATGCTTTTACTCGGCCTTGCGGCGGTCGTTTTTGGGTTTGGCGTTTCGATGTATGTGGGCGATTGGGAGGACTGTATCGAATTAGCGGTTACGTTTGCTCTGCTTTGTGGTATGACGGCATATTTGTGGTGGGCGGCAGGAAAGATTAGAAAAAATATGGAGCGATGACTGTAAAATGAGGTCGCGTACTTGCATGATGTGTACAATAGCGGTATACTATACCAAAGGAGGGGGACAGATTATGAAAGATGGAAAATTACAGGTCGCTGTCGTTGGAGCGTGGCACGTCCACGCAAAGGATTACGCGGCAGTCATACAGGCGAGGAAGGATTGTACGCTCGCCTATGTTTGGGATGACGACAAAACACGCGGGGAGGAATTTGCGAAGGCGTTTTCGTGTACGTATATCGCCGATTATGACGCGCTTTTAGCGATGGACACACTCGACGCGGTGATTATTACCTCCGCGACAGACCAGCACCCGGCGCTTATCGTGAAGGCCGCGCAGGCGAAAAAGCACATCTACACGGAAAAGGTTCTGGCTCTTACGAGCGAAGGATGCAGACAGATTATGGACAGCGTAGAAAAAAGCGGCGTCAAATTCTGTATCAGCTTTCCGTGGCGGTGTAAGCCGGGCGTACTGGCCGCAAAGGAGATTGCGGACAGCGGCGTGCTGGGTAAAATTGTGTATGCGCGCGTACACAACGCGCATAACGGCGCGATTGCACAATGGCTGCCGGAACAGTTTTACAACCCGCAGGAGTGTGGCGGCGGTGCGATGATTGATTTGGGTACGCACAGTATGTATATTTTGCACTGGCTGCTTGGTAAGCCACAAAAGGCGGCGAGCGTCTTTACGAATGTGACGGGGCGCGCGGTCGAGGACAACGCTGTCACGGTGATGCAGTTTGACGGCGGTGCGATTGGCGTAGCGGAAACGGGCTTTGTGCACACCGGCGATATGTTTAAAATGGAGCTCAACGGGACGCAGGGGAGCCTGCTGGTTACGGACGCGGGCGAGGCCGTGCGCTACACCTGTGAAAAAACCGGCGGGGAATGGGTCACGGCAAAGACGCTGCCCGAGCGGTTGGCACATCCGGCTGACCAGTGGGTCGACGCAATTTTATACGGCGGGTCGATTGCCTTTGGGTTAGAGGAAGGTTTGGCGCTGACGGAGATGATGGAGGCGGCATACGCGGGGATATGTTAAAAAGAAAAAAGGGCTGCGGTAATTTTTGCCGCAGCCATTATTGCGTATATTGTTTAATACCCCAATAATTGCTTTACCTCAGCGTAGGGGAGCACAGCATCCGCACCCGTCATCGTATCCTTGAGCTGGTCGAGCGTTTTACAGCCCACGATTGCCGCTGTGTCAAAGTCCGTATTGGAGGTCAGGACGGATACCACCGCCGCGCTAAGCGAAATACCGTATTCGCGGCTCAATGCGGTGAGTTTGTCGTACATCGCGAGATTTTCTTTGCAAAGATACCGCTTTTTTGCCTTAGGAGAGAGTGCGTCCTCGCCGCCGTTGGCATACTTTTGAAAGAAGCCCTTCGCCTGTGATGCAAACGCAAATACGGGCATCTTCGCTTCCGTATAGTACTTGTACTCCGCATGGTCCATCTCGGCAAGTGTCGGGTCGTCGCAAAAGCCCGGTGCGCTGACTGCCGCCGCCCACTTAAGCTGGCTCGCTGCAAAGCCGGGCTTTCCGACCCTCTTTGCGTAGGCATTGGCGGGTGCGAACCGCTCCGCTCTCCAATTCGACCCGCCGAAGCAGCGGATTTTCCCTTTTTGTACCATAGCGTCGAGCGTGTCGATGATATCCTCTACACTGCGCGAGGTATCGTCGCGGTGTAGCCATAAAATGTCAATACAATCCACGCCGAGCGCGCGCAGACTTGCGTCAATGTCGCTCTCAATTTCCTGACGCGACAGGCGGCCCGTTGTCATAGCGTCGAGCGGCGGATGCGCGCATTTTGTGGAAATAACGACCTTGTCGCGGCACTTCCGGCTGGCGAGCCATTTACCGACTGTTTGCTCGCTGATGCCGTCGCCGCTGCCGTAGTGGCAGCCGTAGACGCGCGCCGTGTCGACCGTGTTGCCGCCAAGCTCAAAATATTTATCCAGAAGCGCAAACGATTCTGCCTCACTTGTGTCGCTTCCAAAAGTGTCCGTTCCAAGCACAATGGATGAAACCTTAATATCATGTATTGTTTTATAAATCATTGGTAAGCCCCTCCTAAACAGTTTTTTTATAGTATACTACAGATAGGATAAAAAATCCATAACAAAAAAGAAAAACTGCGCGCCGAATACAGGCGTGCAGTTTTTGAACCTTATAATTAGTTGTCCCCGCGGGTCA
>URQR01000038.1 GCA_900550065.1 uncultured Eubacteriales bacterium
TATGCCGAAGGGATCTTCCAGGGAGCGCCTGGAGAATATACGCGCTCTGGGGGCTGAGGCGGAGATTACGGAACTGAACTACGATGATACGGTGCGGTTTGCCGCCGCGCAGGAATAAAGCCGGTCATGATTACAGGCGACCACATCGAAACAGCCAAAGCAATTGCTGCCGAGATTGGAATTTACAAGGGCGGCGACAAGGCGATGACGGGCGCGGAACTCAACAGCATCAGCGACGATGAACTATCGATGGTGATTGGCGACTACAGCGTGTTCGCGCGCGTAACGCCCGAGCATAAGGTGCGCATTGTCAATGCGTTTGAGCGGCGCGGCGAGGTCGTTGCCATGACGGGCGACGGCGTTAATGATGCGCCCGCGCTCAAAGCGGCGGACATCGGCTGTGCAATGGGGCAGAGCGGAACGGACGTATGTAAGGGCGCTGCGGACATGATTTTATGCGACGACAACTTTTCGACCATTGTTTCTGCGGTGAAAGAAGGGCGTGTGATTTTTTCCAATATCAAAAAGGCAGTACACTTCCTTCTGTCAAGCAATATGGGCGAAATTGTAACAATCTTTTTTGCAATCCTGATTGGATGGCAGACGCCGCTCGCGGCGATTCACCTGCTGTGGGTAAACTTTATCACAGATTCGCTGCCCGCTATTGCGCTGGGGTTTGAAAAAGCGGATGGCGACATTATGCAGCGTAAGCCGATTAACCGGCGTAAGGGGCTGTTCGCCGACGGACTCGGCGTGACGATTTTTTTAGAAGGAGCGATGATTGGGACGCTGGCGCTGGTAGCGTTTAGCTTTGGCCGGCATATATACGGCGATATTACAGTCGCGCAGACAATGGCGTTTTGTGTGCTGTGCCTGTCCCAGCTTGTCCATGCCTTTAATATGCGCTCGGAGGAATCGCTGTTTACAATCGGCTTTTTTAGCAATAAGGTGATGAATCTTGCGTTTGGCGCATGTGTTGCCTTACAGTTAGCGGTTATCTGTATCCTTCCGCTGTCGAAGGTGTTTAAGGTTGTACCGCTGAGCGGACCCCAATGGCTGATTGTTGCGCTTTTGGCGCTTATGCCGCTGGTGATTATTGAACTGGAAAAATTTTTACAAAAAAAATACGCTGCGGCACAGCAGAAAAAGCCGAAGCGGAGATTTTTGTTTGAAAAATAAGGTTTAAAACAAAGTTTCTTGTACTGCCGGTACATATATTTTTGACCTACAGGCAAAATATATGTGTGAAAAGAGAAAAGGCGGTGCATACATGTTAGTCATACTCATACGGACATTTCTTTTATATTTGCTCGTTATCCTCGCTATGCGTATGATGGGGAAACGGCAGGTGGGCGAGCTGCAGCCGTCGGAGCTCGTCATTGCGATTATGATTTCCGACGTTGCGTCTATCCCGATGCAGAATACCGGCGTACCTCTTATTAGTGGTGTGATTCCGATTCTGACGCTGCTGACTGCGGAATTGCTGGTTTCTTTTGTGAGCTTAAAAAACCGGAAGTTTAGGCGGCTGCTGTCCGGCAAACCAAGTATTTTGATTTATAAGGGCAGAATCAATGAGAAAGAAATGGAGCGGCAGCGGTTCAATCTTGAAGATTTATTAGAGGAGCTGCGTATTAACAATTTTGCCGATGTGTCGCAAATCGACTATGCGGTGCTGGAAACGAACGGCGAAATTAGTATTATACCAAAGACGGAGGCGCGCCCGGTTACAATCAGTGACTTAAACCTAAGCGCGCCGCCCGCAGCTCTGCCTCATACGGTAATTTCTGACGGCGAGCTTGACCGGGAGGAGCTAAAACGAATAGGCAAGGACGAAACATGGCTGAAAAAGCAATTGAGCGCAAACAAAATTGGCCAGATTAAGGATGTATTTTTGTGTACGGTGGACACAAACGGCAGTCTGTTCGTACAGGTAAAGGAGGGAAGAGGATGAAAGTTTTTATCGCTTCGCTCCTAATTCTAATCGTAATGATTGCCGGCGGTGTGGCGGGGGATATTTACCTGCAAACGGTCTCAGCTGATATCAATGCGTTTACCGACCGGATTGACAGCGCCGCCGGGGAGGAGGATTTTGAAACTGTACAGTCTGTGCACAGCGAGTTAATGAAATACTGGGATAAAAATGAGATACTGTTGACGGCTCTTGTTGACCACGCACATACGGTCGAGATTGAGAAGTCAATGAAGGAAATGGAGATGAGCCTTGCTGCAAAGGAGGGAACAGAGGTTTTACTTTCCAGTGCGAAGGTACGGATGGAAATTACATCAATTGCGGAAAATGAGCATTTCCATTTAAAAAATATTCTATAATATAAAATTAAACGGCTGGGAGGAGCAGAGCGAATCCTTGCCGTTTTTTTATTTGAATCAAAAAGGGCTTTTTTTCATACATTTATTGGAAGAATTGTTTATTTATCAAATATATAAATACTATTTTGCGTATAACGCAATCTTTTCGGGAAAAATATGAACAGGTAACAATTAATTTTTGATTGATAATTTAGTAAAATAAGAAAAAGAAGAAGGGAGGTAATCGGCGATGGACTATTACCTTATGGGGAAACGAATCAGGGAAGAACGCGTCAAGTTAGGGTATACCCAAGAAAAGCTTGCCGAAAAAGCCGGAATCAGCACGAACTTTTTAGCGTGTATTGAAGGCGGTATTAGAAGGGGTAGCTTTGAGACGTATGTGAAGCTTGTCAATGTGTTGGAGACGACGCTCGACAATATCACGCGGGATTTTATTGACGCTGCAAAAACAAATGTATTAAAAAATGAATTAATCCGGTATTTTGATATGTTTGACGAGACGGAACAGGAAGTTGTGGTTGGATTAGTAAAGGCATATCATAACCATAAAAAAAATAGATTAAAATAAAAAACATGGAAGGCAGCGGCTTCGCCACTGCTTTTTTTTGTGTCCAGAAAACTGGTTGCGCGCCGGTGATACAAGTGCTATAATAGCATTAAAAAGAAAGAGTCGCTGCTACAGGGGGCTATTATGGTTAAAAAACGAATGTTGTTTTTTGCGGTGGCCGCGCTGCTGGCCGGAGGGGGAACGGTCTGCGCCTCGGCGGAACAATATATTTGTAAACTGACCGAACCGCTAATACAAAACAGTGCCACGCTGTTTTCAGAAAAATATAGTTATGATTTATATCCTTTATATGAGCGGGAAAATATTTATGCCGCGGATGGCGAAATGCTGTCTGCACTCGCGGCAAGCGGGCTTGTCGAATATGCTGAGCCGAATTACAGGATTACGCTGTTTGACGCGCCTCGTTATACGGCCGGAGCAAAGCAATGGGGCCTTTCTGCGATACGCGCGCCCAGCGTGTGGCGGCTGGGTTGTTATGGAAGCGGGACAAAGATTGCTGTCATTGATTCCGGTGCATACCCACATCCCGATCTTGCGGGCCGGCTTTTGCCGGGGTATAATTATATTGATCATTCATCTGATACCGGCGACCAGCTTGGACATGGGACGGCGGTTGCGGGGGTGATTGCGGCGTCGGGCAGCATGCATGGTACGCTTGGCGTTGCGCCACAGGCGGAAATCGTGCCGCTCAAGTGCTTTGGTGACACAAAGTATGGCGAGCTAAGCGATATTGTTACGGCAATTTATGACGCTGTGGATACGTATGAATGCGATGTATTAAACATGAGTTTTGGCATGGAGCAGGAGTCCGCTTTTTTGAACAATGCACTGCGCTATGCGTTATCAAAGGGCGTAATTGCGGTCGCGGCGGTAGGAAACGAAGGAAGCGCCGCGTTACACTATCCTGCGGCGTGCGAGGGCGTGATTGGCGTTAGTTCAGTTGACAAGGTAAAGACTGTGTCGGCGTTTTCGCAAAAAAATGAAAGCGTTTTCGTGGCAGCGCCGGGGGAGGCTGTCATCCTTCTTGGCAACAGTGCCGGTCAGTATGGCTACAGTCAGGGAACCTCTTATGCGGCTCCAGTTGTCAGCGCACTGGCGGCGGTGGCATATGAGCTTGACGAGGATATGACGCCTGTACGGTTTGCCAATGTGCTGCAAAACACGTGCGAGGATTTGGGCACGGCTGGATATGACACAGAATATGGATATGGGCTGGTGAATGCACAAAATATGCTTGACTATCTGTTGCGCGGCAGGGACTGCTTTGTCTCACAGCCGAATAAGGACAGCGACGGCAGGGTGTGTGTCACGATATATAACAACAACGATGCGGTTCTGTCGTTTTGCAGTATATGGGCGGACTATGCCCAGAACGGTACAATGCTGCAAGGCGTTAAAAAAACAGAGCTTCTGTTGCAGGGGAAGAGCACGGCTACGGTTAGTTATGACGGTGATTATACCAAATTAAAGCATTTTTTGTGGTATGATACAGCGAGGATGTGCCCTGCCTATACGAGCAGGGTGATAAAATACGGAGAAGCTTTATAGAGGGAGTGATAGCGTGGCGGAAGAATTAAGAATACCGGATGTATTGGAACTGTCGGACGGAACAAGGGTCGGTGGCGTGGGAAAGTGGGAAAAGCTACGCCGGGAGGAAATATTAGAGCTGTTTACCCGCGAGGTATACGGGCGTGTTCCGTTCCGGACAAAGTGCGTTAAAATTGAGCCTCACGGCGCGGGAAAGAAAATTTACAATGGCACAGTAATACAGCAGAAAAGCAGAATTACCGCCATTGCGGAACACGGAATGTTTTCATTTCCAGTATGGCTGTATTATCCAAGCGGCGTGGAGCAGAGCTTTCCGGTCTTTGTATACTGTATGCTGCGGACACAGGCGGAGCAGTATGACCTCGATGGGGAGGAACATATGAGTTTTGTTCCGGTTGAGGAAATCACGGCACGCGGCTATGCTGTTGTGATTTATCGTGTGACCGATATTGCGCCCGACGAATACGACGGGTTTCAGAGCGGCGTCTTTGCCGCGCTGGACCAGCCGCGCGGACGTGATTCGTGGGGGACGATTGCCGCGTGGGCGTGGGCCGGCAGCCGCGTCATGGACTACATCTGTTCCGACACAAAGTGCTTCGACCCAAGCCGCGCCTGCATCGTTGGACATTCCCGCGGCGGCAAGACTGCGCTTTGGTGCGGCGCATGTGACCCGCGCTACAGCTTAGTTGTTTCGAATAATTCGGGGTGTACCGGCGCGGCGATTTCGCGCGGCAAACAGGGCGAGGATATTGCGGCAATCAATACACAGTTCCCGCACTGGTTTTGTGAAAATTACAAGTGCTATAATGGGCAGGAGGCGCTTTTGCCAGTCGACCAGCATATGCTGCTCTCGCTGATTGCGCCGCGCCGTCTGTATGTAACGAGTGCGTCGGAGGATTTATGGGCGGATCCGGAAAAGGAGATAGAGTCGTGCCGGCTTGCGAGCGCGGTCTACCGCTTGTACGGTGAAAAGGGGCTGAAAGCGCCGGTAAAAATTGAGCTGAACAAACAGTATGGCGACGGTTGTATTGCATATCACCGACGTGAAGGTGCGCATCGCTTGACGGAATTTGATTGGAAACTTTTTATGGACTACGCGGATCGGTATATCAAATAATAAACAAAAAAAAGAAACTCCCCACACGTAGCTGGGGAGCTTTTTTATCGCTGTTAGGCGTGTTTTATCTGTTCGTATTTCATTTTTGTGGCAAGACCGCCGCGAATATGGCGCTGCGCCTTGTTTTTATCCAGTACTTCCTTCACTTCGGTGTACAGCGTGGAGTTAAGGTGCTTAAGCCGCTGTGTGATGTCTTTATGTACGGTTGATTTGCTGATATTGAAATGCTTCGCCGTCGCGCGCACGGTCGCTTCATTTTCTATGATATAGTTAGCAAATTCCACGACCCTTTCTTCAATGTAGCCTTTCAAAACAAGACCCCCTTATTTTGCACTTCCGGTTTAAAACCGTCTTATTATTTGTATATGTATTTTGCGGCCTGTTCAGAACAGAAAAAAGAAAAACATTGCAATGTAACAAATTGTGTAGTATAATCAAATTATGGTAAGACTGCACAGGATATACATAATAAAGGAGGAGTTTTTGTGAAAAAATTCAAAAAATCGGTTGTGGCGATGTTCCTGGCGTGTTTGTTGGTACTGAATTTGACTGGCGGAGTGGTGCTGGCTGGTGGGGGATTTGGCGAGGGCGAATTTTATGAGATGCATGTAAATTTGAATGGCGAGACACTTGCAGTTGCAAATTACTATAGTAATTATGGACCTTATATTCAATATGCATCTGTTATGCGTGCGTTGGGGTATGAGGTTACTTATGACGGAGAAACAAATAGTGTTATCGCAGATAATGGAAACATTAGGACTGTAGTTTTTTTGGAAGAAGACGAAAATGGATACACAAAAATATGGGTAACGAAAGATGGAGAACAGAAAGAGTATTATAACTATAAATATGCCCTTGAAATTAATGGGACTGCCTATGTCGGTTATGGATATGGGGAATGGTCGATGAATTATGATTGGCACGATTTGTGGGAAGACACCTACGGATTAATGGTTAGGTTTGGAGCTGAAAATATTGACTATTTTATTGATGTTGCGGCTCTGAAGGCCGATACCCGTGCGAAGCTGGCCCATTTGGCGAATATACCGTCCTATAGTGCGCTTGTACCGAATTATACGTCAAATGCATCTGGTACAGTGTCCTTTAACTTGAACAGCAGTCTGTTTGGAATCGACATCAAGGGCGAGAGCGGCCTTACGATGGCAACCGCGAAGAACGGGGATAAAATGACGCTCGATTTCAACATGGACAACGGCGGTATCTTGAATCTTTACAGCCTGTTTTGCGGGCCGTATACGCTCGGACTGGACTATTACAAGGATAAAATTGACCTCAGCCAGCCGATGAGTGCGCAGGCTATTTTTGACGGCAATGATTTATACGGCAAAGGAGATTTTTTGGTAGAGAATATTGCGCTGAGCAATTTAGGCAGCGAATATAACTATTTGGATGAGGACTACCGCGAAATTGCGGCAGAAAAAATCGACGGTAAATGGGTCAAGGCATGGCTGAATGAGTGGCAGCGGAAGGCTGCGATTGAGCCGGTTTTGGAAGCGGTCAATTCAAATCAAATTGATATTGACGAACTTGCAGAGTCTATCGTGAATTCTGCATTAAGTGACTATCGTTATTACTATTATGATGACGATGGAATATACAATAAAATTATTCAGAAAATCGACGCAATCGTCGGATTGGTTGGACCTGACGCAATCAAGTGCGTGGAAGCGAACGGGGAAAAGGTGATTACCTACCGCCTTGCGACAGAGGCGCTCAAAAGGTTTAAAGAGGCGTATACGGATACGGCGGGCAACACAATTTATGACGAAATGGAATTAAATTTAGAGTCAAAAACGACGATTTTCGCGGATAATACAGCGAAGTCTACCATAACTGGAATGTTTAAAATAAACAATATCCCGAATGAATACAACATTCCGTTCGGCAGTATGGAAATTAAGCTCGATATGAACGAGGAAAGCGTTCCGCAGGCGAGCGAAATCAGCGCGCCGGCTGAATATGTGGAGTTTGAGCAGCTTTATAACGAGAGTCTGCCTTATAGGAGACAGTATCAAGGTCTTTGATCGAACGGCAAAAAAACCGTACCCACAAATGGGTACGGTTTTTTATTGGGGGATATATCAAATATAAGGAGTAAGCAATTTATATTTGCTGCAAATTATTTATCGCCGTAGTAAGCAGCGAGGTACATTTCCTTAATCTCGCTCATCAGCGGATAGCGCGGGTTTGCGCCTGTGCACTGGTCGTCGAACGCCTGCTCAACCATTTCGTCGAGCGTTGCTAAGAATTTCTCTTCTTCTACGCCATATTCTTTGATTGTCTTTTTGATACCAACTGTCGCCTTGAGTTCCTCAATCATCTTGATGAGGTTTTCAAACTTCTGCTCGTCGGTTTTGCCTTCACAACCTAAGAAGGAAGCGATTTCCGCGTACCGCTCCAGCGTGTGCGGATACTGATACTGTGGGAAGGTACCCATCTTTTTCGGCTTATCTACTGCATTAAAGCGCATCACGTGCGAAATCAGAAGTGCGTTTGCTACGCCGTGCGGCAGGTGGTGGAACGCACCAAGCTTATGCGCCATCGAGTGGCATACGCCTAAGAATGCATTTGCAAACGCCATACCAGCCATTGTGGACGCATCCGCCATTCTTTCTCTTGCAACCGGGTCGTTTGCACCGTTTTCGTACGCACTCGGCAGATACTTAAAGATATTTTTCAGCGCCTTGAGCGCAAGGCCGTCCGTGTAATCCGTCGCAAGCATGGACGCATACGCCTCGAGCGCGTGTGTCATCGCGTCAATACCCGACGCAGAGGTCAGTCCCTTAGGCATGTTCATCATCAAGTCCGCGTCGATAATCGCCATTTTCGGGAGCAGTTCGTAGTCCGCGAGCGGATACTTGATACCCGTGTTTTCGTCCGTAATAACGGCGAACGGCGTTACCTCAGAACCTGTACCAGCCGAGGTCGGAACCGCGATAAAGTACGCTTTTTCACCCATCTTCGGGAACGTGTAAACTCTCTTGCGGATATCCATAAAGCGCATCGCCATATCCATGAAGTCCGCTTCCGGATGCTCATACATCATCCACATAATTTTACCGGCGTCCATAGCGCTGCCGCCGCCGACCGCGATAATGCAGTCCGGTTCAAACGCAGCCATCGCCTTTGCGCCTTCTTTTGCACAGCCAAGCGTCGGGTCCGGCGCAACGTCGTAAAACGTCGTGTGCGTGATACCCATCTCGTCGAGCTGGTCTGTGATTGTCTTTGTGTAGCCATTTTTATAAAGGAAGGAGTCTGTTACGATAAACGCCTTTTTCTTACCCATAACATCCTTTAACTCGCGGATTGCAACCGGCAGACAGCCCTTCTTAAAGTAAACCTTTTCCGGCGCTCTGAACCACAGCATATTCTCTCTCCTCTCCGCAACGGTCTTAATGTTAATCAAATGCTTTACGCCAACGTTCTCCGAAACGGAGTTGCCGCCCCAAGAGCCGCAACCCAGTGTGAGCGAGGGCTTGAGCTGGAAGTTGTAGAGGTCGCCGATACCACCCTGCGAGGAAGGCGTATTAATGAGGATACGGCACGTTTTCATCGCGTTGTAGAACTTGTCGATTTTTTCTGTTTCGGTTACTGCGTTGACATACAAAGACGATGTGTGGCCGTAACCGCCGTCTGCAACAAGACGCTCCGCCTTTGCAACCGCGTCGTCAAAGCTCTTTGCCTTGTACATCGCCAGTACCGGGGAAAGCTTCTCGTGTGCGAATTCCTCCGAAAGCTCAACGCTCTCTACTTCACCAATCAAAATCTTTGTGTCTTCCGGTACGTCTACGCCCGCCAATTTTGCAATCGTGTGCGCTTTCTGACCAACGATTTTCGCGTTGAGCGCGCCGTTAACGAGAATCGTCTCGCGTACCTTTTGTGTTTCCGTCTTATTGAGGAAGTAGCAACCGCGCGCCGCAAATTCCTTCTTTGCTTGTGCGTATACTTTATCGAGCACGATTACCGACTGCTCGGACGCACAGATCATACCGTTATCAAATGTCTTAGAATGAATAATCGAGTTTACTGCAAGTGTAACATCCGCTGTATCGTCGATGATTGCCGGGGTGTTACCCGCACCAACGCCGAGCGCCGGTTTACCGGACGAGTACGCCGCCTTTACCATACCCGGACCGCCGGTTGCGAGAATGATGTCTGCGTCTCGCATAACTTCATTTGTAATCTCGAGCGACGGAACGTCAATCCAGCCGATAATGTGCTCCGGTGCGCCTGCTGCTACTGCTGCCTCTAAAACGACCTTCGCCGCCTCAATCGTACAGCCTTTTGCACGCGGGTGGGGAGAGATGATAATACCATTCCTTGTCTTTAAAGAAATCAACGTCTTAAATATTGCGGTCGAGGTCGGGTTCGTCGTCGGGATAACCGCTGCGATTACACCAATCGGCTCCGCAACCTTTTTGATTCCGAACGCCGCGTCTTCTTCGAGTACGCCGCATGTTTTTGTATCTTTATATGCGTTGTAGATATACTCCGATGCATAGTGGTTTTTGATAACCTTGTCTTCTACAATCCCCATGCCAGTTTCTTCAACCGCCATTTTCGCCAGAGGGATACGCGCCTTATTCGCCGCCATAGCCGCCGCGAAAAAGATTTTTGATAATCTTATCTTCTACAAGACCACGTCCTGTCTCTTCTACTGCCATCTTAGCAAGCGGGATACGCATCTTATTTGCTGCCATCGCTGCTTCGAAAAAGATTTTGTCTACCTGTTCTTGTGTATACGTTGCAAAAATCTGCTGTGCCTCGCGGATTTGCGCGAGCTTTGTTGTAAGCGCGTCAATATTGTCCACGAGTTCATACGTTTTTACCGGATTCTTTGTGCTCATGATAATACCCCCTAATTATATGTTACAGTGTATAGAGTTTCTAAGTTCATTGCGCGGGAGTCTGTCCCGCGTACATCATACCATAAACGGTCGTAGCCGTAAATGATTGATAATCTTTTAACAATACCTATTATATGATATTGTTAAAAAAATGTCAAGCATAATTTTCAACAAATTATTTTATTTTTCAATTTATTCTATATATAAATTGTATATAGGTATACAAAACCGCGCCGTAATAAGGAAAATAGGGAAATTCGAGGCATAAAATACAGGATAGACAACCGCTATAGTCTGTGCTATACTATAGCAAAAGGTTAGGCTTTGATTATGGCAAATAGGGAGGCGCAATCAGTTTGGTCAAACACTATTTAAAAGTATGTCTTAAAATGACGTCTGCGCATGTGGTGGTACAGCTTTTCTCACTTGCGCTCGGCCCGCTCGTGTTCTATATTATATTAGGAAGCCGAACCGGCTGGTATATTATGAGCGCGGCGCTCAGCGTGGCTTATGCAATCTGGGTTTATTCGACTGCGTATAAAGTCGCAGGGAAGGATATCAAGAGCTATTCGCAGCATAAGGCATATATTGCAAAGGGGCTTGTGATAGCCATACCGACGCTGCTGCTTACGTTGATTTTGACGCTTTTATACGATTTTAGCTTTTACCACCAGTTTGCGGACTATGATATGCAGATGCGGTTTGAGTTTATCGTACGCAATGTCTTTATGGGATGGAACTTCTCGTTTGAGGGCTTCCGCAGTGCGGCTGACGGCACGGTTCGTATGCTCTATTGGGTTCTGTGCTATGCGATGATGCCTGTTTTTTCGTTTTTGGGCTATTGGGCAGGGATGAACCGATATGAATTCGGGTATAATTTCTTTTCAAAGCTTGTCTACAAAACGCCTGCAAAAACGGATAAAGAGAATAAAAGTTTAAAATAAGCCGCGGATTTTTTGCGGTTTTAACAATAAATTAAAGATAAAAAAGGAGTGGAGAACATGATTTTAGTGAATACGGATTATATTACAGGGAAGAACTTTGAGATGCTCGGCCTTGTCAAGGGCAGCACAATTCAGTCGAAAAACATCGGTAAGGATATTACACAGAGCTTTAAGACGCTGGTCGGCGGCGAGCTGAAGGCATATACACAGATGATGGACGAGGCACGCGCGCTTGCGACGCGGCGTATGGAGGAAGAAGCGGAGGCGCTCGGCGCGGACGCGATTGTAAACATTCGCTTTGCGTCTTCTGCGGTAATGCAGGGCGCGGCAGAAATTGTCGCTTACGGTACGGCGGTGAAATTTGTATAAAAATGGAGTGTGAAAAGCGTGTCGGAGTGGGATGCAGAACAATATCTAAAGTTTCAAAAGCAACGGACACAGCCGGCGATTGATTTGGCAAATAGGGTGAAGCAGTATTGTCCGAAACGAATCGTCGATATTGGGTGCGGTCCGGGCAACAGCACCGCTGTTTTACACGAGACATTTCCGACGGCTATGCTGGTTGGAATTGACAATTCGCATAGTATGCTTGAAAAAGCGAAGCGAAATTATCCGAATTTATGTTTTGCGCACTGTGACGTAAAAGACATCGACAGCGGATATGACCTTTTGTTTTCAAACGCATGTCTGCAGTGGGTTCCCGAGCATGGGGGTCTTTTACCGGACTTATTGGGGATGCTGAATACGGGCGGTGTGGTGGCAGCACAGCTGCCGATAAATGGTGCGGAGCCACTGTATAGAATTATTGCTGAGGTTACAGCCCAGCTGATGTGGGGGCTGCAAAACGGCGAGAAGGAAGTGAATGAAGCGCTTTCTTCCGACGAATATTTTGACATTCTATCGGTCTGTTCATGCAATTTTTCACTTTGGGAAACGGTGTATTATCATAATATGCCGACGCATCAAGCGTTGTTAGAATGGGTTAGGGGCACAAGACTGCGTCCGTATCTTGCTAAGATGGATAAGGCCAGTGCAGCAGCGTTTGAAAAAGTGATTTTGGATCGGGTTATGCAGATATATCCCATTAGACGAAATGGTGAGATTGTATTACGATTTAGAAGATTGTTTTTTATTGCAGAAAAATAAAGAGATGTTTTTTCAATACCGCCGATTGGCGGTATTAAAAAAACATGTAGGTGCTAATTGCCAATTCGACAGCAGTTATTTACAAATTATACCAGCTCTTGCGAGTATAATAAGACTAAACAATATTAAAAGTGTATGCGGTGCTTGTGCCGTTTAGAACACTTTTTTATCAAAGCACCGAAAAGGGAGAGATTGGCATGGCACAGACAGAAATACCGTCGTACAAGCGGATGGATACGGCACAGCAACCGGAAAAAAAGAAACGGGAAACGGCCTTTCGGCTAAAAAGAAGAGATTACATAACGGGCGCGCTGTCGTTTTTGCTGGCGCGCGCGTCGATGCTCGGCTCTATGAGCCCATTTGCAACGGCGTTTTTCGCGTCGT
>URQR01000039.1 GCA_900550065.1 uncultured Eubacteriales bacterium
GTTTTTTGTAACGCCAAATATGGGATATCTTGATTATATTGATTTTAACACGCTGTCGCTGCTTTTTTGCCTGATGGCCGTGATGGCGGGCGCAAAGCGGCTCGGGCTGTTTGACTGGCTGGCAGAAAGGCTGCTCGACCGTGTTCGGACGCTGCGCGGGCTCGGCTTCGCACTGTGCAGCCTGTGCTTTTTCTCGTCCATGCTCATCACAAACGACGTTGCGCTTATCACCTTTATCCCCTTTACAATCATAGTCTTGCGGCTTTCCAATCAAATAGGCGTGCTGATTTCGCTCGCCACCTTAGAAACCATAGCGGCGAATCTGGGCAGTATGCTTTCCCCAATCGGTAACCCGCAAAACCTGTATCTATTTACATTTTATCAGATGGAACCAACCGAGTTTTTTCTTACGCTTTTGCCCTATGGCCTGTTGTCTTTCCTGCTGATTGGTGCGTCTATGCTTCTATTTAGACATAAAACGGTCGACGTTGCAATCTCGCGTGAGAAAACGCTTTCCCCCGACGGATGGTGCTGCGCTTTCTACGCCGTATTGTTTTTGCTGTCACTGCTCACGGTGTTCCGCGTTTTCCCTTCGTTTCTAACGCTCATCATCACCATTATTGCGCTGCTATGCTATGACAGGCAAACATTTCGGCAGGTTGACTACAGCCTATTACTGACGTTTTTGTTTCTGTTTATTTTTATCGGAAATTTGGGTAAAATTCCGGTTATACACAATGCATTACAATATCTCGTAGACGGCCGCGAAGTCCTCGCCGGTGTATTAGCGAGCCAGATTTTTTCCAACGTGCCAGCTGCTGTTTTACTCTCTAATTTTACGCAGGACGCCGCCGCGCTGCTTGTTGGCGTAAATTTGGGTGGGCTCGGTACGCTGATTGCCTCCATGGCAAGCCTGATTTCGTTTAAATTTGTGATAAAAGAAGTACCTGCCGGTAAATATCTGTTTTTCTTTACGTGGTTCAACGTCGTCTTCCTGCTTTTACTTCTTCTGCTTTGGATAATACTATAAAAAAAATCCCCTACATACAGGGGATTTTTTTACGTACGAAGCAGCTTTCTGCGTTCTTTATAATCGGGCATCAGACGCGCCATCCATGCATGAAATCCTTTTTGGTGGTCATGCTCTAAAAAGTGAACATATTCGTGCAAAATCACATACTCGACCGCGGCGGGCGGCTTCGCCGCCAATGCGCTGTTGAGCGTAATATATCCCTTTGTATAGTGGCACACTCCCCAGCAGCTTTTCAGCTTTTTTACGCGGATTTGCGGCTTATGTGGCAAGTATGCCGCAAAGGCCGGATAAATCCTGTCGCTGACGGCTTCAAAAAGAGCGAGACACGCCGCCTCTGACAACGCCGATTCGGGCGCTTCTCTTTCGGCCGCTCTGCGCCGTGCCGCCTCAATCCATGCCGCCTTTTCCCTTACAAACGCATCGACATCCGTGAGCGGAACCCGTCTGTGTGCCGAAACGCACACCGTACCGTCGCGCCGTACCCGCAGGTTGATATTTTTTACCGGCTTTTGCGTCAGGGTATAATCAATATCTCCCACCTGCCGAATCATAAAACAAGACTCCCTAAAACCTGTCCTAAGCTGCTGTTTATCAGCAAATCCGCACTTGCGTCGTACTGTGTCGGTGATTGGTTAATCAACACAAGCCGGCTGCCGTGATAATACCGGATCAGTCCCGCCGCAGGGTACACCGACAGAGATGTTCCGCCCACGATGAGCACCTCTGCACGACTAATTGCCGCCACTGACTTTTCCATTGTATCGTTGTCAAGGCTTTCCTCGTACAGTACAACATCCGGCTTGATAATGCCGCCGCATGTACAGACCGGTACGCCCTCGCTGTCCGCTATCGCCTCTGTGCCGTAAAATGCGCCGCACTTCATGCAATAATTTCTATGGATACTCCCGTGCAGCTCATAAACGGTTTTGCTTCCCGCCGCCTGATGCAGCCCGTCAATATTCTGCGTAACGACGGCTTTTAATTTTCCACACGCCTCCAGCGCCGCCGCCACTGTATGCGCCGTATTTGGCTTTGCGTCAAGACAGAGCATCTTATCCCGATAAAAGCGGTAAAACTCATCCGTATGCTTCACAAAAAATGTATGCGATAAAATTGTTTCAGGCGGAAAGTCATATTTTTTCCGATAAAGGCCGTTCTC
Source organism: uncultured Eubacteriales bacterium (assembly GCA_900550065.1). GTDB lineage: Bacteria > Bacillota > Clostridia > UBA1381 > UMGS1253 > Aphodoplasma. Next base: position 2,193 of record URQR01000039.1, read on the forward strand.
GCTGCGAAAATCCGGAATACCACTTTCCGTCGAAACGCCCGCGCCGCCAAAAAACACGATATTGTCGCTTGTCTGCACAATTTGCTGAAGCTGTGTAATTTTTTCCTCTAACGATTCACTTTTTCGCACTCCTATTCCCCCTTCAGCCGCCCAACACCATTTACTACAGTATCTTCACATAAAATCTCCGGTTGCGCGGGCCATCAAATTCGCAGAAATAAATCCCCTGCCACGTACCGAGCACAAGCTTGCCGTCTTCTATAATAACAGTCGCGCTGCTTCCGACAAAGCTCGCCTTCAAATGCGCCGCAGCGTTGCCCTCCCTGTGTAAAAACGCTTCCCTGTCCGGAAAAGCCTTGTCCAGCCCAAACAGCATATCGTGCACAACATCAGGGTCTGCATTTTCATTTATGGTAATTCCTGCGGTCGTATGCGGGCAATATACAACGCAAATTCCATTTTGGACTCCGCTGTCAGCAACAGCACGGCGCACTTGCTGCGTTATGTTATAAAAGTTTTCCCGCTGTGTGTTTAGTTCAAATGCAGTAAGCACAGACCGTTCCCCCTTTATCGCAGTTCTTCCCATTCTTTTTCCCGAAAACCGACAAAAACCGTGTCCATGCCGATCAGAATAGGCCGTTTTACGAGCATACCGTCGCTTGCAAGCAGGCGGTACTGCTCCTCCTCGCTCATGTTTCCGAGCTTATCCTTCAGCCCAAGCGACTTATATATAAGGCCGCTGGTGTTAAAAAAGCGCTTTAGCGGAAGCCCGCTTTTTTTGTGCCATTCTTTTATTTCCTCATAATTCGGATTATCCGTTTTGATATCCCGCACAGTATAACGAATCCCAGCCGACTCGAGCCACTTTTCCGCCTTTTGGCACGTTGTGCATTTTGGGTAGCACACAAATAAATACTCCATTGTATCCATCTCCTCTTTACTTTTTTCATTATAAAATCAAAAAAATTATACCCCATCGGACCCAAAAAGTCAAACAGACAACACCTTTCCAAATAATTCAAAAATCCGTAAAATATTCAGGAATTATGATTGCAAATCAAAGTTTTATATGATATAATGCAAACATTGACTGTACAAATCTGTCAATTTTATGATTATTTTTCCATATTATGTATTTCATTGAACAAAGCATTGGAGGTGCAGAATGCTGATACGCCATGAACGGTTTGTTGGTTTCCGGTGTCCCGAATGCAGCAGCGTAAACATAAAACAAATTAGTGTTTTCGACTTTTCGGGAAATAAAAAAATAACGCTTGGATGCAGCTGTAAGGCTTCTTATATTGGAATCACAGACAAAGGGAACCGTTATCTTGTCGCGGCACCTTGTGTCGCCTGCTATGAACGGCATTTTTTCACGGTGAAAAAAAACGCTCTATGGAGTAAGAAAGTACTTTGTTTCCATTGTCCGATGCTTGGTATATTTTGCATCGGCGAATATGACGAAGTAGTCAAACAGATGGGCGAGTTTGACACGCAAACCGCCGAACTATTAGAATCATATCACATAGATCCTATGGAAGGCAGCGGCGATGAGTATGTAGATGAAGATATCATGTTTGATGCTGTCGAATACATTTACTCTTTGGTTTATTCCGGGAAAGTTTCTTGTAGCTGTGCCAATAATGAATTAATGTTCCAATTAGAGCCGGACCGAATTTCGATTTCCTGTCGTGCGTGCGGCCGGTCAAAAGAGATTATGGCAGACTCGGAGGACGCGCTGACAGCTTTATACAGCATGGAAGAAATTAAACTGATATAACGGAAATTGTACAAGTTTTCCGTTTTTCTTTTTCTATTCTTGTGAAAAATAGGAAAATAGCGGCTATGATTGAAAAATTTTTAACAAAAGGGTTGTAATTTTGCCGTTTCGTGGTATAATTTTATCGTAATGAATAAATTTGAGGAGTGATTTTATGCCATTGGTAACAACAACTGAGATGTTTAAAAAGGCATACGAAGGCGGCTACGCAATTGGCGCTTTCAATGTAAACAACATGGAAATCATTCAGGGTATCACAGAGGCAGCGAAGGAAGTAAACGCTCCCTTGATTCTTCAGGTTTCCGCCGGCGCAAGAAAGTATGCAAACCATACTTACCTTGTAAAGCTCGTAGAGGCTGCTGAAAAAGAAACAGGGCTTCCGATTGCACTGCACTTAGACCACGGCGATTCGTTTGAGCTGTGCAAATCCTGTATCGACGGCGGTTTTACTTCCGTTATGATTGATGGGTCGCACCTTCCCTATGAGGAAAATGTTGCCCTGACTAAAAAGGTTGTGGAATATGCGCACGCGCACGGCGTTGTTGTAGAGGGTGAACTCGGCAGATTGGCAGGTATTGAGGATGCTGTCAACGTATCGGCTGAGGATGCTTCCTACACTCGTCCGGAAGAGGTTGTTGACTTTGTTACGCGCACAGGCGTTGACTCGCTCGCGATTGCAATTGGGACAAGCCACGGTGCATATAAGTTTAAGCCGGGTCAGAAACCGCAGCTCCGCTTTGATATTCTTGACGAAGTTTCTAAGCAGCTTCCCGGTTTCCCAATCGTGCTGCACGGCGCGTCTTCGGTTATTCCGGAGTATGTAAAGATGATTAACGACAACGGCGGCAACATGCCGGACGCAATCGGTATTCCGGAGGATATGCTTCGTCAGGCTGCGCGCAGCGCTGTCTGCAAAATTAACATCGACTCTGACCTGCGTCTTGCTATGACAGGTTCGATTCGTAAGTATTTTGCTGAGCATCCGGAGCACTTTGACCCGAGACAGTATCTCGGACCTGCAAGAGCGGCGATCAAGGATTTGGTTGAGAAAAAGATTGTCAACGTACTCGGCTGCGACGGCAAAGCGTGAGTTAAATAAAGATACAAAAACTCCCCCTCTAAACAGGGGGAGTTTTTATATGTAATTAATCTCGATTCATATCTTTTTTCTTATCCTTCGGGACAAAATCCCCCAAAACCATCCATGACTTCACATAATCCTCGTTTTTTACCTCTACATCATTCTTTTCATCCATGCGCGCACAATACCACATATAGCCGAGCCAATTCCCAAATAACGTTATCGTCGCCGCAACCACTAAATACATCCATTGAAAATCGTAAAAGATGCATACGCCGGGTAGGAAAATAAGTATCTCAAACAAGGGAATCGTAATATCAAAGCCTTTCCACGCGCCATAAATGTATCCCAAAACAAAACTCATACCATATACAACTGCGCCGACAGCAAGATCCTCCCCCATGCCAAATAATGGCGGAACATAAATACCAATTGTGAACAAAACCAAAATGAACCAGGTGCGTTTGAGTCTATCCAACATATGTCATCCCCGTCCTTTTGTTTATTTGCCTGCAGTATAGCATATTAAAAGGAAAAGTCAATATCTCTATGACTTTCTTTTCGTTTTTCGCTGCGCAGCAAAATAGGCGCACGTTCTATCTCTTGTAGTCAATTACAATCACATCTGTAACCACATCTTTTTTCGCCCGAATAAAAACAAGGTCATGGTTGTTTTCGTACGAACCCTGTAATCTGCTCGCATCCAATGGCTTAAACCGCTTTTCATTACTGCTCTGGTAAGCCTCATATACTGATATGCGCGCCGTATCAAACTTTACTAATGCCGCGTCCGAATAATCGCCATACTCCAGATATGCAATCACGCCCTCATCCGTTAACTTCGTTTTTTGCAAGTATCCGAAATAGACCGAATCATACGCACGGCTCTCACTCGTTGAGAACTTCCAGTTCTGGCGCGCCGGAAACTTTATCAAATCGCCCGGCGTTGTAGCTTGCGGCGGTGCTTCACGGCCCGGACTGTAAACAACAAACAGCGTCCGAATACGTCCGTTCGCACGCGTATCAAACAGCAGCAAATCACCGCACGCAATCGCTTCAAACGTCGTCTTTGCGCCGCCCACCTCTACATCTTCGGACACGATAAGAGGCTCCTGCGCCACTACGCCGCCGAAAGCATAATAGAGCGCATAACACCTCTCGCCGTCCACAGATGTCTGAGTAATATTAACCACACTGATTAAATCCTCCGCCGTTTTCGGCGTTTGCACCGGCTTTTCCGAAGGCGTTACCGTCGCAGTCGGCGTTGCAGATGGGGTAGCTGTCGGAGTAACCGATGGCGTCGGGGTCGGCGTCTGCTGCTCATAGTAGCGCTTCAGCTCTCTTGCGCGGTCTAAGAGCACAACCGCCTCCGCGCGTGTCACGTTGTCCTTCGGGCGTAGCGTCCCGTCGTCGTAGCCTTTGATTAGACCCGCTTGGTACGCTTGCTCAACAGAATAAATTAATTCTCCATTTATATCCTGATAATCATTAAAATCCCTTTCCAGATAATAACCGGTTGAGGGCCTTCCAGCTGGCATTGGTCGCGTCCTGAGGTATGCACCTTGCGACTCTTTTATCGTATTATACAGTGCGGCGGCGATTTCCTCACGCGTGGCGTTCCGTTCCGGCGCGTAATTGTTCGTATCCATCGCCGCATACGTCTCGTCCAAAATATCAATCGAAATGGTATACTCGTCCGCCGCCATAATATATGGTGCGGCCCAATAATCACCGGCAACGTCCTGATAAGCACTCGCTTCCTCGCTCGGCGAAAGGTCAAACGTCAGCGCAAGCATCTTCGCAAACTCCGCGCGCGTCACCGCATCATTCGGCGCAAACAAGCCGCCGCCCTTCCCTTCTATAATTCCTTCCTCACTAAACTTCTCAATTGCATCCTTTGCCCAATCGTATGCCGCGCCCACGTCGGAAAATGCCGCCGCGTATACGGGCACAAGCAGCGTAAACAGCATTGTCAGCGTCAATAAAACTGCTGTCACTTTTTTCATATGTATCACCTCTCTTAAAGATTTAGACGCACAAGCGCGTCCGGTTGTTCCCCGCTCTATTTCACATTAAATCACATATCTTTGCGCAGCAAAGTTCTCCTTTCTGACGTGAAATTTTTCACTTCAGCACTTCTCCGATTAGCCGTAAAAAGTTTCCGCCTGCAATTTTTTTGACCTGCTCCTCCGTATAATTGCGCGCCAGCAGGGCGTCTAACAGCTTATACACATCTTGTACGCCGCACAGGTCGATAGGCGTACTGCCGATTCCGTCAAAGTCGCCGCCAAGCCCAATATGGTTCTCGCCACCGAGCGCCATAAAATGCTCAATATGGCGCACAAGGCTGCTGACTGCTGCGCGCCCGCTTTTGTCAACAAATTCCGGATAATAGTTGATTCCTGCCACGCCGCCCATATCACATAAGGCCGTAAACTGCGCATCCGTCAGGTTGCGCCGGTGCTTACACACCGCAGCCGCATTAGAATGTGACGCGATGATTGGCGCACGGCTCGTTTCGACGGTGTCCCAAAACGTCTGCTCCGACGCATGCGACACGTCAACAATGATACCCAGCGCATTCATCTCACATACAAATGCGCGGCCATACTCCGTCAGCCCCATGCGCGGACGTTTTTCCCCTGCCCCTGCTGCAATACAGTTACTGTTGTTCCACGTCAGGGTAATGCACCGCACACCCTTGTCATAATATGCCCGCAGCTTTTCAAGGCTGTCGATATAGTCCGCGCCTTCAATTGCGAGCAACGCCGCCGTCTTTCCCTGTTCCCACGCCGCCAGAGCCTGCGCAAGGGTCACAACGGGCGCGATCTGCGCCTTGTTTTCCTCCATCTCGTCATAAAAGTGCGAAATGACCGCTTGTGCCGTCCGCTCCTGCGCTACAACACCGTCCGCCGCGTCCGTCCAGACCGCGAAAAACTGTAACCAACTTTGATACTGCTGCATACGCGGTAAGTCAAGATGCCCCGCGCTTTGCTTTAGGCGCGTCGGCCCTTCTATCTGCGCCACTGTGTCACAGTGCGCGTCCACAATTTGATACGGATACATTACAAAACCTCCTCAAATGCGCCTTCGATATAGTCAATACAGACCGCCGTAATCGTATCGCCGTCCGGGCGGTAGAACACCTGCGCCACATCGAAGCGCACCGCCGCCTCTATCCCCGTTTCCATCAAATATTTCTGCGCCGCTAAAATCAGCTTTTTTTGCTTTGCCCGCGTAACAGCCTGTGCGGGCGTGCCGAAGCTGCTGCTTTGGCGCGCTTTCACCTCTACAAATACAATGTATTCGTCCTCGCGCGCAATGATGTCAAGCTCGCCCTCGCGGCAGGTATAGTTCGTCGCGAGTACCTGCGCGCCGCGCTTCTGCAAATCCGCACAAACCGCCCTCTCGCATAAGCGTCCCACTTGCCGTGTAGTCATCGCACATACTCCTTCACGCCGCGAAACGTCTTCCGGTGAATCGGGCATGGGCCGTATTTCGCAATCAATTCCCGATGCCGCGCCGTACCGTATGCCTTATGCTTTTCAAATTCATAGAGCGGATACAGCTCCGCCATCTGACGCATGTACCGATCCCGGCTCACCTTCGCCAGCACAGATGCCGCCGCAATCGACTGTGATAAATCGTCGCCGCCTACAATCGTCTGATATGTAAAATCGTCAAAGCCCTTGATACGGTTCCCGTCAATCAATACAAAGTCGGGCCGCACTGCGAGCGCGTCTACTGCGCCGCGCATAGCTTCAAACGTCGCCTCCAAAATATTTATCTCGTCGATACGTACGCTGTCAACCGCATAAATCCCATACGCCACAGCCCGCTCTACAATCTCGTCAAAGAGCGCCTCGCGCTTTTTTTCACTCAGTTTTTTCGAGTCGCGCAGGCCGTCAATCCGGCACCCCTGCGGCAAAATGACCGCCGCGGCGTACACGCTGCCCGCCAATGGGCCGCGCCCGGCCTCGTCGATACCAGCAATCGCCGTATATCCCTCCGCCCAAAGGGTATTTTCATATAATAATAAATCCTTTTCCTCCTGCTTCACCATAGCGTACTCTCCTTTTCACCCCGATACGGGCATACCCGCATACAGATTCCGCACACCGCGCCGCGCCCGATATGCTGAAATTTTTCCTTCATATATGTACTGCACGCCTGCGCGTCAATGATATCCGTGCGCGCCAGTCCGTCGCGGTATACGCTCCCAACCAGCGCCATCGCGGGGCAGCTTTTGACGCACAGCATACAGCTTTTGCATACGTCTCTGCGCGCCGTCTCCTGCGCACAGGCGAGCGGCAGGTCGGTCAAAACCGTCCCAAGCCGGACGCGCGGCCCATAGCGATAGGACAAAAACAACGCGCTTTTCCCCACCGTACCAAGCCCCGCCGCGCATGCTGCCGCCTTATGGCTGATGAGCGCACTGAAGGGTGTTTCCTTAGACGGAATCGACTGCGACGCGGCGACCGGCAAATAGCGGTAACCGAGCGATTCAATCAGCAAACCCGTTTGCAGAATTGCCTGGTCGATAAACGCGTTCACAGTACGGTAGTGCTGAAAATACGCAAATGTGGGCGCACCGTCGATTTCGTCGACCACGTAGTCCGACAGCTTTACCACAATGCTGACCGCATAGGGTAGCTCTCGGGCGCGCACCGGGTCAATCCGCTCTATTTTTGCAAAGCCGACATCGCTGACGCCCAGCCTTTTCAGTTTTTCTTCTATCACCGAATTATAGTGTTCCATCCCTGTCCCCCGTTTTTGTCTGCAACTTCTTTCGGCGCGCAAGCGTGCCGTTGTAAAAGAAACGTCATTAAAATTATACCATAAAAAAATATTTTCCGCTACAAAAAGCGTGCGTCCTATGTTATAATTGTATTATGCACATTTTACAATTGTATGTCACAGGCAAAAGGGGCTGCTTATCTATGAAACATTTTTATAAAATCACCGACCCGTTTGAAATTCGGGTCACTGTGCTCTATACGCTCTCTAAGGCGCAGCGCGCGCTGACCGCGTACGAGATTTCACATATTATTTTGGGAAGTGCGCAGATTGAATTTTTCGACATCCATGACGCGCTCTCCTTCCTAACGGAGGCAAAGGAAATCTCTCCGTTCCGCAGTATGGAAGACAAGACCCTCTATTCGCTGACCGAGTCGGGCGCGGCAGCGGCAAAAAGTTTTGCGCCGCAGGTTCCGCTTGAGGTACAGGAGTATATTGACGACTGTATCGCCGCTCTATTCGATGAGCAGAAAAAACGCAACGCGCTCGTCGCGCAGAGCATCCCGGTCAGCTTCGACGATTTTGCGGCGCATTTGGAGCTGAAGGACGACACGTTGTCTCTGCTGTCCATGACGGTATATGCAAAAGACGAAGACTTAGCAAAAAAGATGTGTAAAAATTTTCGGAACAATACGGCAAAAATCTATGACACGCTGATTAGCCTGCTGACAAGCGACACGGCAGACGATGCGTGACAAATCCCACAGGCGAGGTAAATTCCTATGAAAAAAAAGACAGTACGGTTTACATTATTGACAAACATGGTGTTTGGCCTGCTCCTGCTTTTTGGCATGAGCGGCGCCGCGGCGGATATTTCCTATGTTTACACCGACAGCAAGATGCTGACAAAGGGTGTAGAATTCACAAGCTATGATATTTTCATGTCCGACCGGACATGGAACCGTGCTTATGTCGCGGCGGCGGATTTGTCCGAGCCGCATCTTGAACTGCAAGTGCTCGGCGACCCGCGCGGCATTAATTACCTAACGACGGTATCAAATGTCGCGCAGGCCTACGATACGACAGCAGCTATCAATTCGGACTTTTTTAACTGGGACGCGCGCGCCGGGCGCGGCTCTCCTATTGGCGCGGCGTTTTTTCAGCAAAATATGATTTCCTCGCCCGCGGCGGGTTCAAACATGTATACCATTCTACAAAACGCGGGCGGAGAGGTCTTTACCGACGTCGTCGACTATAAAATCTACATTACGGCGCCGAACGGCGCGCGCAAGCAGATTGCAGGCAAAAACAAAGCCAGCGATTTGTCACAAATTATGATGTTTGATAAAAATTATGACAGCTACTCAATGGGTTCGACTGCTACTCAGTACGAAATGGTCGTGCGCAGCGGTATCGTGGAGGAAATCCGCTTTGAAAGTGAGCCGGTGCAAATGACCGATGATATGTACATTCTTTCCGGTCTGGCGGATTGGGACTCGTTTTTACTCGACAATTTTGCCGTCGGCGACGAAGTAAAGGTCGAGATAGAGTCAAGCATTGATTTTAATAATTTGAAGCTTGCGGCCGGAGCAGGCGCGAAAATCCTTTCGGACGGAACTGTACCGGGGAGTTTTTCGCATACAATTGGTGGAATTAATCCGCGTACAGCATTTGGAATCGATTATAGCAAGAAAAAAGTCTACCTTGCCGTTGTGGACGGCCGGAGCGGGAGTTCAAACGGCATGACGATGACGGAACTCGGCTGGTTTATGAAGTATATCGGGGCGTACAACGCAGTGAATCTTGACGGTGGCGGCTCATCAACCTTTGTGGCTAAGAATCAGCAAAGCGGCGCACAGGAGCTGATTAACACGCCTTCCGACAGTGCGCAGCGCAAGGTCGCGGCGGTACTCGCGGTCAACTCAACAGTAAAAAAGGCAGGTGGCCTGTACCATATGAAAATCACTCCTGACGGCGAAAACGTGTTCAAGGATTCGCGGATTAACTTAGCCGTCGAAGGGTTTGACGAGTTCTATTTTCCTGTCGGCGTAGACACGAGTACGCTGACCTACACGGTTTCCGGTGTGGACGGATACGTCGAAAATGATGTGTTCTACCCGAAAAGCGCCGGTATTGCGACCGTAACAGCATGGGCACCGAACGGTGCGGTAACGGATGTAAAAATCCGCGTATTGGACCAGCCATACAAAATCGAACACGAGGCAAGCACAGTTGAGCTCCGCACCGGCGAGGCGAAAAACTTCTGGCTTTTTGTCCGTGACGAGGCGGGGTATCTGGCCCATGTGCCAATCGCAGACATGGAGGTTACGTTTTCCGACAGCATTGCACATATTAACGGCACAGCCGTTGTGGGCGACCGAAGCGGTTCAGCCCTAATGAGTGTAAAATATGGAAACGCAGTTATATATGCTACTGTCCACGTCGACGGGAAACACCTCGACATCCCGCTTCCGAACGATAAAACCGGCACAGATACGAGAAACACGGCAAGCAGCGGGGACAGCCTAATGCGGTTTGCAGTGTTTGGCAGCGTCCGAGAGTCGGACACACTGTTTAACAATTTAATTATGAAAAAAGCGCTTGGATCAATGAATAGCAGCGCAGATATGGCGTTTATTCTGTCGACCAAACCGACGGCGAATATCGCCCCAAATCTATCAATTCCCGTTCAGACGTGCTACCCGTTTCACAGCTTTGTGGAAAAGGACAACACCTTTATTGTGCTTGATACAGAAGATGATTTCATGAGCGCGCGCGAGTGGAATTGGTTTATCAATGAAGTGAACAATTTACAGACACAAAATGTATTTGTGTTTATGCAGACGAACTTAAAATTCACCAGCGCAAAGGAAACAAAGCTGCTCAAGGATGTGCTCTCTGGCGCGGCGGAACGCGGACATACTGTCTATACGTTCTACAACAATTCGCTGACGGGCTCTACGCCGGAAGACGGTGTCCGTTATATTTCCACGCCGGGCTTTTCCAGCGATATTACTGCGTCAAATTTCCCGAGTCTCAGTTCGAAACTGCGTTTTATTACAGTAGATATTGACAGCAGACAGCATGTGACCTATCAAATCAAACAGCT
>URQR01000040.1 GCA_900550065.1 uncultured Eubacteriales bacterium
GAAGCAGCTTCAATTGTTAATAAAATTTTATCTTCTGTATTTGAATCTACCTTATAATAACCACTCACATAAAGGCCAATCAAATCCTTGGCCTTATCAGAGGTTATTATATTCTTGTAAACAAAAACATCAGACTGATTCCCAAACTCTAAAAGTAATTCACCCTCATCGACATTGCCCGCCGTACCGAGCGCGCCGTCCACTTCTGTTACCATATAGTTGTTGTATTTTGTAACCTTGAGCATATCCTTTAAAAGCGTCTTATTTACCTGCACCATAGAGCCGCCTGTAGAGCGTTCCATCAGCTGAATTTCTAACGAATTAAACACCAGCTGCGCAACTAAACCTCGCGGCGCGGGACTGCTCGTCGGCGATATAACCGCATTCTGCGTTAGGCCAATATCATTCGCCTCTGCAATATATCCATTCGGCCATCCGCCCTTATCATTTGCGGCCATCTCGCGGCCTAATGTACATACGATCATCTTTACGGCCTGCTCATATGTAATCGGAGCGTCAGGCGCAAACGTACCGTCGCCCATACCAAGAATAATATTTTTGTCATAGGCAATTCTAACATAGCCAGTCGCCCAGTGATTCACACCATTTGTTGTCATGTCAGAAAAAATATCTGCCGAAGATGCGCTTGCCGCAATTGACTCCATACCGAGTGCCCTTGTAATAACAGCCGCAAACTCAGCCCTTGTAATCGTATCGTTTGGGCGAAAACTGCCATCCTCATAGCCTACCAATAATCCAAGCGACACCATAGATGATATCGCTTCCTTGTATGGCGAATTATCAGGTACATCTACAAACGTTGCCGAAAATCCATTCACGGAAAAGGCAACCATCATAATCAACGCAAGTGATAACGCCAACAACTTTTTTGAAAGCTGCATAACTTGTTTCCTCCTAATGTTCTGTTTGTGGTTGTACAAACTATCTTAGTTATTACTATAGCACGAAAGGTAATTTACGTCAAGAAATATTACAGTTTGGCTATGTTACATTTACCTTACAGCCAATACGCAATAAAAAAAACCGGCGCCGATTGGCGCCGGTAATTTTTAATTATGACAATTATCTCTTGTAACGAACATAGATAACATCTGTAACTACATCATTGTAAATTCTTACAAATGCATAGTTCATGTTTTCCGGTTTCGAAGTGATAAAGTCAACATCTTCACTCTTTTCAGGCGATACAAAGTTGGAAGCAGTAATTGTATCCTTCGTGCTCTCCTGAAGCTGCTTTAACTCAGCCATTGCCGGATTGTAATAGATAACGTTAGCCGTTTCCGGAACAACTACAGCCTGCGAATTGCTAAACTTACCTGTTTCGTCAAGCAATGTAACTCTCAGACCACCATTCTTCGTGTCTGCCGTCTTACCAACATAACCGAAGTATACCTGATTGTCCTTCTCGTGTTCGCCGCTCTCGCCTAAGAACTCATACTCATCCGCTACCTCACTGTTAGAAAGATCAATGTAGCTACTCAGGTCTGCGCCAAACGGAATCTGTGTAGCACCAGGTGAGAAGATTTTCGCAATGCTGTCTACTCTACCCTTATCGTTTGTCGCATAGATAAATGCGTCGCCCTTCTTCATCGCAGTTACTTCATCCATTCTCTCTGCTACCATAGGCGTCTCAGCACGCTTACCGTTCTGCCAGTATGTTACGAGATATACATCGTCGCCGTTATCCTTAGCCAGCGTATACTTCTCGAATACAGCCAGATCCGAACCAAGCGTAGGTTCAATGTTCAGAATGAGCGCTGCTGTGATACCGTCATCCGACTTCATGAAGAAGTACGGCTTATACAAATTGCCATCCTTCAGGTCAGCAATTGTCTTAACCTGGAAGTCGTCAATGGTTGCATCTGCTTTATTGCTTACAAAGAAGATTACCGCGTTATCCGCCATGTTGCTGCTGGTGTTCTTGAACTGGCTCAGCGAAGCTTTCCACTCAACATCTCCGTTTGTGGTTCCCTTATAGCCAAACTCGTCCATATCTCTGTTCGAGTTAGCCAGTGTAATCTCTGTCAGTCTGTCATCGCTTGCTGTATACGTTACAAACTTATCAGCATCCTTATTGCCTGTCAACTTATATGCAGGCTTAAGTGCAAATTGGCCCTCTACCAGCGTGTTAATGAACACTGCCGGTGTCAAAGCTGTGTTAGAAGCACCCTCAAAGATATCGCTTGCATTTACACCAGCATCTGCAGCACCTTCTACTGCAACACCGAAAATCGACGCGATATCAGCCCATGTGTACTGCGTATCCAAAGAATTCTTGTATACTTTGTTGATTCTAACCTTATCCGCAATACGGTAGCTTACATCTTGACTGTCCTTCGTGAACATTCTGATGTAGTTCTCACCTTCGAATGTACCCGTACCAGTTCTGTACAGATATGCAAAGTTGCCATTCGATACGGATGAAACATCATAATAAGCAATTCTGCCTTCAGCGTCGAGGTAGAACTTACCCTCGTCCTCAAGATCCGGAAGTCTAAGACTTCTAAAGCCCTGTGTAATCTCATATTCTTCGCCATTGATTACAACATACTCTTCAGCTTCATTTTTCTCTGTTACAGCGCCTTCTACAACATTTCTTGTAACAATGATGTCAAAGTACGTCGGCTCTTCCCAGCTATTTGTAGCAATCGTCAATACATCGTACTGCTGCAGGTCTTTTATATCAATTGCCTTGCCGTCCAATGTAATCGAATACTCTTTCAATTCCGGATACTCATCAGTCGTAAGCGTAATGTATGACGCATCCATTGTCTTATCGCTGAAGAAAGTAACCATCTTAAGCGAATCATTTACTCTGTTAACAATTGCAACGTCATAAGCTGTTACACGAATCAAATCGTAATCGCCATCGTTGCCCGTGTCAACTAATGTTACACTACCTCTTTCCGGAACGATCGCCTCAATAACAGCATCCGCATCCGTAATATCATATTTCTGCGTTTCTTCGTTCCAATACTTTTCTTTTACTGCCGCAAATCTGTCAGCGAGCGTCTCAGACTTCGCATTGTTCCAGATAACATCAACAGACGACGCAAGGTCAACCGTTGTGATTCTCGTATCTGTGTCTCTGTCATTCCAGTAAGAGAACTGCGTCAGCGACGGAAGATCATTTGTGCGTACGCCGGAATCCTTGGAAGAATCATAAGCCTGCGATACGTCAGAAAGTACGATCTCTACATTCTTAACGCTCTTGCGCGCAATTGCAACAAGTGCATAGTCGCCACCGTCTGTCTCCTGGAAGTACATTACGCACTCATAACCGATCAGGTCAGCTGCGTCCGTACCAGTAGCATCAACGTTAATTAATCTGTAATAATCAACGATGTTGTTTTTGTCTGCATCAACCGGAGAAGCGTTCAAAACGTTTTCTACGTCAATCTTCAGCGTCTTTGTGATGTTTACGTCAACAAAACCGTCTTTCTTATTCGTGTTCTGCTTGTAGCTGTCTGTTACCTTACCTTCAACTTTGTAAGTCTTATGTCTCTCTGTCAGAAGGGATTTGAACGCCTTTGTGCCTGTGCCGTCCATCTTCTCCCATACAGACTCTGTACCATAAGTTGTTCTCTCCATGATCGGAGCGTTCATTGCGTTGTTTACGAGAACCGCAACTGTGCTTCTCGGAGCCGGGTCAGAACCCTTTGTGATCGAAACGCCCTTCGTTACGTCAACGTCAGCAGCAGCGAACAGGTAACCCGTCGGGTAACCGCCGTTCTGCTCTGCAACATATGTATAGTTGAGCGCAGCCATAATGAGCTTTACTACCTGCTCGTACGTTACCGGATCTTCCGGACCAAACGTCGTAGCATCATAGCCATCGATGTAGCCGAGCTGCTGTGCATAAGCGATATAACCGCCTGCCCAGTGGTCAGCTGCTACGTCAGCAAACTTTGTAGCTGTCGGCGCTAATTCACCAGATTTAACCATTGTGCAAAGAATCTTTGCCATTTCAGCTCTGGTAATCGTAGCGTCAGGATTAAAGTTACCATTTTCGTCGCCCTGAAGAATCTTAAGAGCAGACAGAGTTTTTACTGCTTCAGCATATGTAGCGTCGTCTGCAACGTCAGGATAACCTGTAGAAGCAGTTGCAACCAAGCCAAAGACCATGGTGCAAGCCAATACTAATGCCAAAACCTTTTTGAGATTTTTCATAGTCTCAAATCCTCCCTTATAATAATTTTTTTGGTTTACGAAAGAGTTTGTGTTGAAGCAGGCCGCGGCCACCCTCTTTCATATGCGGCCCGCCCGGCGGCAGTTAAGGCACTTAACCACCATCCTGCATTGATTATACCATCCCAATTTTCGCTCGTCAATGCAGTTTTGACAGATGTAATACAACTGTAAAATTAGTAATATTGCTGTATTACTCCTGTCTTTTGTTTATTTTAAACACGCCTGCACAAACGCATTTATGAGTTTGTGCGGACGATTGGGACGCGACTTAAATTGCGGGTGGAAAATAACGCCCACAAAAAACTTCTGCGCCGGCAGCTCAACTGCATCTGCAAATCCGCCCTCCGACGAGATTCCAGACACGGCCATACCGCCTTCCTCCAACTGTGCCACATAACGCGGATTGACCTCGTACTGATGCCAATGCCGCTCTGTGATGGTTGTTTCCTTATATATATCAAAGAGCTTCGTGCCCTGCGATACCTGTGTTTTACGCGCACCCTTGCGCATCTGCGCCTTCTTTTCACATTCCACAGCCTCATTTTCAAGCGGCGCAAAAATTACATCATGTACTGCATCTATATTAAACTCCTCGGATTCTGCGTCTTCAATCCCACAGACATTACGTGCAAACTCTAAAACCGCGGTCTCCATGCCGAGGCCGATTCCTAAAAACGCAATATCATTTTCCCGTGCGTACTTTGCCGCCAGAAGCTGACCCTCCGCGCCGTCAAAGCCAAATCCGCCGGGGCTTACGATTCCGTCTACGCCGCCCAGCAACTCCGCCACGTTTTCCGCTGTTACATCGTGCGCGTCCACCCACTTGATATGTACCCGCGCCTTGTTGGCTATACCAGCGTGCAGCAGCGACTCATATACACTTAAGTACGAATCGTGCAGCTCAGCGTCCTTTCCGACAATCGCAACCGTCGTTTCCCGGACAGGGTTTTTAAACGCATCAACCAGCGCGCGCCACTCCGCCAAGTCCGCCCCGCCGCAGCTGAGCGACAGCTTTTCACAGACAATCTGCGATAGTCCTTCCTGTTCAAAAATCAACGGGATTTCATATATCGTGTCAGCCGTAATGTTTTGAATCACCGCGTCGGGTGTAATATTACAAAACAGTGCGAGTTTCTTCTTAATTTCATCATTAATCGGCTTTTCCGTCCGGCACACGACCACATCCGGCTGTATCCCAATGCTCAGCAAATCCTTCACGCTGTGCTGTACCGGCTTTGTCTTCAACTCATTGGAAGCAGTTAAATACGGAATCAGCGCAACCTGCACATACAGGCAATTTTCACGCCCAACTTCGCTCGCCACTTGGCGAATCGCCTCTAAAAACGGCATACTCTCCATATCGCCGACTGTACCGCCGATTTCTGTGATAACAACGTCCGTCTTTTTCTCGTCGCCAACGCGGTAAATCCGCTTTTTAATCTCGTCGGTGATGTGCGGAATAATCTGTACCGTGCCGCCGCCATAGTCGCCGGCCCGCTCGTTCGAGATAACGTTCCAATAAATCCGGCCCGCCGTCGTGTTCGAATCCTTCGTCAGGTTCTCGTCCGCAAAGCGCTCATAGTGCCCGATATCAAGGTCGGTCTCCGCGCCGTCCTCCGTCACGAACACCTCGCCGTGCTGAATCGGACTCATATGGCCCGGGCTGATATTAATATATGGGTCAAGCTTCTGCATGGTGACGCGAAGGCCCCTCGCCTTTAAAAGCCTGCCGAGCGACGCAACGGTTATCCCTTTGCCGAGGCCGGACACCACACCGCCTGTAACGAAAATATACTTTACTGCCACGAGCTCTCAATCCTTTGTTGTAATCTTCCGTAAGTGACTTTTGCAAATACCTAATTTATTTTATACTTACAAATCCGCATTGTCAAGGATTTTTTGCCCAAAAGAGTGAAATTGTTTGTTAATTTTGCAAATAAAATATAAATTATTTGCTTTTTGCCGATTTTTCACAACAGCTTTTCCGCCACCAGCTTAAAACAAAGCGAAAAACCGCCCGTTAAACAGGCGGTCTTTCCAGACGCAAGCCCTTCAGCCTGCGTATTTTATCCAATTAAGTCGCTCTGCGCCATCGCCGCGTCAAGCGCATCCTCAAGGGCCGTTTTTTCTCCGCCCTCAACATGCACGTCCACGTCGCGGTATACGCGCATACCCGTACCAGCCGGAATCAGCTTACCAATGATAACATTTTCCTTCAGTCCGAGCAGCGGGTCAACCTTACCCTTGATTGCCGCCTCGGTGAGTACGCGGGTCGTCTCCTGGAACGACGCCGCAGACAAGAATGACTCCGTTGCAAGGGATGCCTTTGTAATGCCGAGCAGTACCGTCGACGCCGTCGCTTCCGCAACGCCCTCTTCGCGCGCTTTCTTGTTCGCACTCTCCAGCTCGAACATATCGATGAGGCTGCCCATCAGCAGATTCGTTCCGCCCGGCTCCTCGACCTTCACCTTCCGCATCATCTGGCGCACAATAACCTCAATATGCTTATCTGAAATGTCAACGCCCTGCATCCGGTATACGCGCTGTACCTCTTGGGTCAGATAGCTCTGTACCGCGCGCGCGCCTTTGATGCGCAGGATATCGTGCGGGTTGATGGAGCCGCTCGTAAGCGGTTCGCCCTTTTCAATCACTTGCTCTTCCTTTACCTTGATACGCGCGTCGTACGGAATCACATACGTCGCCGCCTCGCCGGTTTCGTCGTTCGTCACGACAATTTCACGCCGCTTCTTCGTTTCCGAAATCGCGATGCGTCCGCCGATTTCCGAAACAATCGCAACACCCTTCGGCTTTCTTGCCTCGAACAGTTCCTCGACACGCGGCAGACCCTGCGTAATATCGTCGCCGGCAACGCCGCCGCTATGGAACGTACGCATGGTGAGCTGCGTGCCCGGCTCGCCGATCGACTGCGCGGCAATCGTACCGACTGCCTCACCGACCGGAACCGGCTCGCCGCTGGCAAGGTTTGCCCCGTAGCAGTGCGAGCAAACGCCAATCGGCGTCTTACACGTCAGAATATTGCGGATTTCTACCGCTTCTACACCCGCACCCATAATTTTTGCAATGTCCGCCTCGTCCATCATCTTGCCGGCCTCGACAATTACTTCGCCGGTTGCCGGGTCGACAACATCCTTGCAGGTGTAACGGCCCAGCAGACGGTCCTCAAGCGGCTCGATAACCTCGTTGCCGTCCTTGATTGCCGTAACTACAATACCGTCCGTTGTACCACAGTCCTCCTCGTGGATAATAACCTCTTGGCTGACGTCAACCAGACGGCGGGTCAGATAGCCCGAGTCAGCCGTACGCAGCGCCGTGTCGGCAAGACCTTTTCTCGCGCCGTGCGTCGAAATAAAGTACTCAAGTACGTTAAGCCCCTCACGGAAGTTCGCGCGGATTGGAATCTCGACCGCCTTACCGGATGTGTTCGCCATCAGGCCGCGCATCCCGGCCAGCTGACGAATCTGGTTCACGCTACCGCGCGCGCCGGAGTTCGCCATCATGTAGATCGGGTTTAAGTCGTCTAAGTTATCCATAAGTGCCTTTGTAAGTTTATCGTTTGTATCGGTCCATACCTTAATAATTGCGTTATACCGCTCATCATCATCGAGCATACCGCGGCGGTACTGCTTCGTAATTTTCTCGACCTGTTCCTCCGCTTCTGCAAGATACTGCTTCTTAACCTCCGGCACCTTGATGTCCGAAACGCTGACCGTAATTGCGCCTTGTGTCGAATATTTGAAGCCGAGCGCCTTGATGTTGTCGAGCACGTCCGCCGTCTCCGTAAAGCCGTGTACACGGATACACCGGTCAATAATAATGCCGAGCTGCTTCTTCGTTGCCAGCTTCGTAAATTCCAAATCAAACGCCTTGTTCGGATCGCTCCGGTCCACAAAGCCCAAATCCTGCGGAATGTGCTCGTTAAAGATGAGCTGTCCAACGGTTGCGTTAATAATCTTGTGCTGTTTAACGCCGTCAATCTCTTTATACATACGCACTTTAATGCGCGCGTGAAGCGTCACGATTCCGTTTTTGTACGCCATCATCGCCTCGTCCACGTCGGAAAAGACCTTGCCCTCGCCCTTATCGCCGTCTTTTACCAGCGTCAGGTAGTAGCTGCCCAGTACCATATCCTGTGTCGGCACAGTAACCGGCTTGCCGTCCTGCGGCTTTAAGAGGTTGTTGGCCGACAGCATGAGAAAGCGGGCCTCCGCCTGCGCCTCCGGCGAAAGCGGTACATGCACCGCCATCTGGTCGCCGTCGAAGTCGGCGTTGTACGCCGTACAAACGAGCGGGTGCAGCTTAAGCGCACGCCCCTCTACCAAAATCGGCTCAAACGCCTGAATACCAAGTCTGTGCAGTGTGGGGGCACGGTTAAGCAGTACCGGATGCTCCTTAATAACGTCTTCGAGCACGTCCCAGACCTCCGGGCGGAGACGTTCTACCATGCGCTTCGCGCTCTTAATGTTGTGTGCAAGTCCGTCGCCGACAAGCCGCTTCATTACAAACGGCTTGAACAGCTCAATGGCCATTTCCTTCGGCACGCCGCACTGGTAGAGCTTCAGCTCCGGCCCAACGACGATTACGCTACGGCCCGAGTAGTCAACGCGCTTACCGAGCAAATTCTGGCGGAAGCGGCCCTGCTTACCCTTGAGCATATCGGACAGCGACTTGAGCGCACGGTTGCCCGGCCCTGTAACGGGACGGCCGCGCCTGCCGTTGTCGATTAATGCGTCCACTGCTTCTTGCAGCATTCTTTTCTCGTTTCTTACAATAATATCCGGCGCGTGCAAGTCCAAGAGCCGCTTTAAGCGGTTATTGCGGTTAATCACGCGTCTGTACAAATCGTTTAAGTCGCTCGTCGCGAAGCGGCCGCCGTCTAACTGTACCATTGGGCGCAGCTCCGGCGGGATAACCGGCACAACATCCATAATCATCCACTCCGGCTTGTTGCCCGACAGGCGGAACGCCTCTACTGCTTCAAGCCGCTTTACGATACGGATTTTCTTCTGGCCCTGCGCCGTTTCAAGCTGCTTTTTCAGGTCTGCCGACAGTTCTTCTAAGTCAATCTGCTGCAAAAGTTCCTTGATTGCCTCTGCGCCCATGCCGGCCTTAAACTTATCGCCGTACTTTTCCACGCACTCGCGGTAGTCCTTCTCCGTCAGAATTGACTTTTCCAAAAGACCTGTGTTGCCCGCGTCGATTACTACATACGCCGCAAAGTACAAAATCTGCTCCAGTACCTTCGGCGACATGTCCAAAAGCAGGCCCATGCGCGACGGGATACCCTTAAAGTACCAGATGTGCGACACCGGCGTTGCCAGCTCAATGTGGCCCATACGCTCGCGGCGCACTTTCGAGCGTGTTACCTCAACGCCGCAGCGGTCACAGACAATCCCCTTGTAGCGGATTTTCTTGTACTTACCGCAGTGGCATTCCCAGTCGCGCTGCGGCCCGAAGATACGCTCGCAGAACAGGCCGTCACGCTCCGGTTTTAGGGTTCTATAGTTAATGGTTTCCGGTTTCTTTACCTCACCATGTGACCATTCTCGGATTTTCTCGGGAGAGGCCAAGCCGATTTTTATGGCGTCAAAAGTTGTAAATTCCAACATCAAAACCTCCTCATAAGATAACTGTCCGCCGCCTGCGGCCGCGCCGCAGGGCGGATACGCGCTGCGCAGGAGCAAACTCCGCGCTGCCGCGGTTTCTTACTCCTCGTCATCGTCGTCAAGCGCGTCGAGGTCCTCAATTATATCTTCAATCTCGTCAAAGTCGTCCACCGGCTCTACCACCTCGTTGACGATTTCATCCAGATCGTCCAGATCGTCTAAATCATCGACAATGTCGTCGTCAAGTTCCACGAGGTCGTCATCGTCCGCTTCCTCAAACTCAAACGCCGATTCCTCGTCGAAGTCCGCGCTTTCGTCGGAATATACGCTCGAAGATGCCGCATTATGCGTCGCATCGTCCTCGCTGCCCTCAATGTTAACAGACAGCGGCGCAACATATTCTTCCTCTTCAGCGTACTCGCCAAGTTCGACCTCTTCTCCGTCGCTGTCAAGCACCTTGATATCGAGCGCAAGACTCTGCAGCTCCTTGATGAGTACCTTAAATGACTCCGGCACGCCCGGCTCCGGTACGTTCTCGCCTTTTACAATCGACTCGTACGTCTTTACACGGCCAACTACGTCGTCCGACTTAACCGTCAAAATCTCCTGCAAGGTGTAGGCCGCGCCGTATGCCTCCAGCGCCCAAACCTCCATCTCGCCGAAGCGCTGGCCGCCGAACTGCGCCTTACCGCCGAGCGGCTGCTGCGTCACGAGCGAGTACGGGCCCGTCGAACGCGCGTGGATCTTATCGTCAACCAGGTGATGGAGCTTCAAATAATACATGTATCCAACCGTGACGCGGTTGTCAAACGGCTCGCCCGTGCGCCCGTCGTAGAGCACCGTCTTACCGTCTGCGTCGTAGCCCGCTTTCACAAGCGCTTCCGCGATGTCGTCCTCGTTTGCGCCGTCGAATACCGGCGTGGCAATCTTCCAGCCGAGCGCCTTTGCCGCGTAGCCCAAATGCACCTCAAGCACCTGCCCGATGTTCATACGCGACGGTACGCCCAGCGGGTTTAATACAATGTCGAGCGGCGTGCCATCCGGCAAAAACGGCATATCCTCCTCCGGCAGAATACGGGAGATAACACCCTTGTTACCGTGGCGGCCGGCCATCTTGTCGCCGACGGAAATCTTTCTGCGCTGCGCAATGTAGCAGCGTACAAGCTGGTTCACACCCGGTGCAAGCTCGTCACCGTTTTCACGCGTGAAGATTTTCACGTCTACGATAACGCCCGCTTCACCGTGCGGTACGCGCAAAGACGTGTCACGCACTTCGCGCGCCTTTTCGCCAAAAATTGCGCGCAGCAGCCGCTCCTCCGCCGTCAGCTCCGTTTCGCCCTTCGGCGTTACCTTGCCGACCAAAATATCGCCCGAGCGCACTTCCGCGCCAATACGGATGATGCCGCGCTCGTCAAGGTCGCGCAGTGCGTCCTCGCCGACATTCGGGATGTCGCGCGTAATTTCCTCCGGCCCGAGCTTCGTGTCGCGCGCGTCTGCCTCGTATTCTTCAATGTGAATCGACGTGTACACGTCGTCGCGCACAAGGCGCTCATTTAAGAGGACAGCATCCTCGTAGTTGTAGCCTTCCCATGTCATAAAGCCAATGAGCACATTTTTACCGAGCGAAATCTCGCCGTTGCTCGTCGACGGGCCGTCGGCGATGATGTCGCCCTTCTTAACAGCCTCGCCCTCCGACACGATTGGCCGCTGGTTGATACACGTTCCCTGATTGGAACGAACAAACTTCTGTAATTTATGCGTATCGCGCACGCCGTCCTCGCCCTTTACGACGATTTCCTTTGCGCTTACCTTCTCAATTACGCCGTCGCGCTTTGCAAGCACAACAACGCCCGAGTCCTTCGCCGCCTTATACTCCATGCCTGTGCCGACAATCGGCGACTCCGTACGGATAAGCGGCACGGCCTGACGCTGCATGTTCGAGCCCATGAGGGCGCGGTTCGCGTCGTCGTTTTCCAAAAACGGAATCATCGACGTTGCGACCGATACAAGCTGGCGCGGCGATACATCCATGTAGTCAATCTCGCTCGGCGGCACCTCGACAAAGTCGCGCAGCCGGCGGGCTGTAATCTTTTTATCAATAAAGCGGTTGTTCTCGTCGAGCGGCTCGTTCGCCTGCGCAATCGTGTAACCGTCCTCGACATCAGCCGTCATATAGACTACCTCGTCGAGCACCGTGCCTGTTTCCTTGTCCACTTTGCGGTACGGCGACTCAATAAAGCCGTACTCGTTGATACGTGCAAACGAGGAGAGTGAGCTGATCAGGCCGATGTTCGGGCCTTCCGGTGACTCAATCGGGCACATACGTCCATAGTGTGTATAGTGTACGTCGCGCACCTCGAAGCCCGCGCGCTCACGCGACAGGCCGCCCGGCCCGAGGGCGGAGAGCCTTCTTTTATGCGTCAGCTCTGCCAGCGGGTTCGTCTGGTCCATGAACTGTGAAAGCTGTGAAGAACCGAAAAACTCTTTGATCGTCGACGCAACAGGCCGGATATTAATCAGCGTCTGCGGCGTAACTACGTCCAAATCCTGTATATTCATGCGCTCACGCACCACGCGCTCCATACGCGACAGACCAATGCGGAACTGGTTCTGCAACAACTCGCCCACGCAGCGCAGGCGGCGGTTGCCCAAGTGGTCGATATCGTCGAGCGAGCCAATCCCGTGGCAAAGGTTATTAAAATAGTTAACGGAAGCAAACATGTCTTCTACGACAATATGCTTCGGCATCAAATCGTCCCGGCGCGCCAGCAGCGCAGCCTTCAAGTCCTCAGCGCCGTCCTTGCCCTCTTCCTCAAGCGTAGCAAGAATCTCATCAAGCACACTCTTGCGTACTGTCGTATGGAATCCCATCTCCTTGAGCTCATCTGCATCAATAGACACATAGTTTGCAAGCTCCACCATGCCGTTCGAGAAGATAACGACTTCTTTGTCGTCCACGAGCACAACAACGCGGT
>URQR01000041.1 GCA_900550065.1 uncultured Eubacteriales bacterium
GCGTTAAAAGAGCAGACCGTCCGTCTAATTAAACATGGCGTAACACACTTTTACTGCGGCGGCGCACTTGGGTTTGATACGCTTGCGGCGGCCTGTATTCTTGAGCTAAAGCAACAAAACAGCGACATCCGGCTGCTGCTTGCCCTTCCCTGCCGGGGGCAGGAAAAATACTATAACAAATACCAAAAGCAGCTCTACCACCATATTATTGAGCGCGCAGACCGCGTGTTTTACACTGCCGCCGCTTACAGTGCCGGATGTATGCATGAGCGCAACCGCTTTATGGTTGATAACTGCGCCTATTGTATCTGCTATTTACGCAAACAAAGCGGCGGAACAAAATATACGGCGCATTATGCAGAGCGGTCCGGGCTTAAGGTAATTTATTTATAAAACCCCGCAGAATTCTGCGGGGTTTATGTCTGCTATTTTTACTTCAGTACTTAAAATACCCGCTCGCGCCGCCGAGCATCTTCCCCTCCTTTAAATACGCAACCATGTTTTTTTCCAGCGTCGTTTTCGGGTGATAGCGGTTAAGGTCGTCGTACGCGTGGCCGAATACGCACTCCAGCGGGTTCTGATTTCCTTCGTACACCCTATATATTTTAAAGTCGTTTTGAAACTTTAAAATATTGGATTCCTCCGGCAAAAGCTCTTTTAAGCCGGGGTACAAAAGCCACGACGAGCAGCAGAAATAGACCGGCTGAAAATCCGGGAAGTATTTTTCAAAAAACAGACGTGCGTCGCCGTACGCCTTTAAAACAGCATCATGGTCAAGCTTGCCATTTGCCGGAACGTGGACGTGAACGACCGGTTCGCCCTTTCGAATGATACATGCCTCGCCGTCATACACGTCGTGGTCATAGTCGTACATCTCGAACCCGAGCCGCCCAAGCTGGAACAGGACGCAGTTGATGTGGCGCACAGGCCACGTCGTCACCGCGAAGCCGTATTCTCCATTTGCTTTTCGATATGTATGCACATATTCGCGGAACGCATCCATCGTATTGTAAAACACATCGTCACCTATGCCGAGCGCTTTGTACCGTTCGTGCGTGTAGCCGCTCGCAGTGAGATAGAGCAGCAGGCAGAGGTAGCCGCCGTTTTCCATCGGCTCAATTTTCTCATGCAAATACTCACCCGCCGCAAACATGGTTTCGCGACGCAGCAATTTGCAAAATACGTCCTCATACCGACGCATATCGTGCGTTTCCATCAGCTTTAACAGCGCCTCCGTCACCTCCGGATACATACCGATATTTTTGCAAATTTCTGTCATGTAGTCCTTTGTCAAATATTTTTCTATCATTACTATCCGCCCCCTTACCCAAAAACGCCACAAATATAAAAGCATACCTGTGGCTTTGTTTTATTTTAATCTAAATAATCCTTTAATTTTTTGCTCCTGCTCGGGTGGCGCAGCTTACGCAGCGCCTTCGCTTCAATCTGGCGGATACGCTCACGCGTAACGTTAAACCTCTTCCCAACCTCCTCGAGGGTACGCGCGCGGCCGTCGTCGAGCCCAAAGCGCAGCTTCAGCACCTTTTCCTCGCGCGGGGTCAGCGTCCCCAAAACATCCAAGAGCTGCTCTTTTAAGAGCACAAAGCTCGCCGACTCAGACGGTGCTGGCGCGTCATCGTCTGGAATGAAGTCGCCTAAATGACTGTCTTCCTCCTCGCCAATCGGCGTTTCGAGCGACACCGGCTCCTGCGCGATCTTCATAATTTCGCGCACCTTATCCGCCGGCATATTCAGTTCCTTCGCGATCTCCTCCGCCTGCGGCTCGCGCCCCAGCTCCTGCAAAAGCTGGCGCGACACGCGAATTAGCTTGTTAATCGTCTCCACCATATGCACCGGAATACGAATTGTCCGCGCCTGATCCGCAATTGCGCGCGTAATCGCCTGTCTGATCCACCATGTCGCATATGTTGAGAATTTGTAGCCCTTTGTATAGTCAAACTTCTCGACCGCCTTAATCAGGCCGAGGTTTCCCTCCTGAATCAAGTCGAGGAACAGCATCCCGCGGCCGACATACCGCTTCGCGATACTAACTACAAGACGCAGATTCGCCTCCGCAAGGCGGCGTTTTGCCGCCGGATCGCCCTCTGCCATCCGCTTTGCAAGCTCAATCTCCTCGTCCGCGTCAAGCAGCGGGACCTTGCCGATCTCCTTGAGGTACATCTTGACGTGATCGTCGATGTTGACTCCTTCCGGAACCGATAAATCCTCAATTTCTTCCTCGCTCGCCAGCTCAATTTCCTCTAATTCCTTGTCAATATCACCGACGATCTCAATGCCTGCCTTTTCAATTGTCTCGTAGATTTTATCAATTTGATCGGGCCCGATGTCTACCACTTCAAAGGCGTCCATAATCTCTTTAAACGACAGCATCCCGTTTTTCTTGCCGCGCTCCAAAAGCTCTTTGGCAATGGCCTTTTTGCTCACTTCAACGTCACTCATGCGGGCGATCCTCCTCTCTTATCCTTCAGTCCGGCTTGCAGCTTAAGCAGCTTTTGTATCACTGCCGGGTCTGTTTCTTCACTGATTTTTTTCGTAATGTTTTCCTGTTGTATTGTTAACAGCAAATCCTTTGCCGCCTGCACCTCATCTGAATACACAGCCCGGTCCATCAAAACCTGTGTCACATATCCGGCCTGTGCTTCATCAAAGGCAAGCAGTATCTGTGCCGCCTCCGGTGCGGATGCGCCGCTCCATGCGTCGTAGCAAAGCTTTGCCAATTTTTTGTGTATTTCATTGGAAAAATATGCGGCGTCAAGCTGCCCCTGCGCATACTTTGCTGCGCTCCGGCTCGAAAAAACGAGCGACAAAAGACTCCGCTCCGCCTTTTCAAGCGGCGTTTCAGCGGCGGGCCGCCCCGCGGCCGTACGCCCTTGCACATTTCCCTGCGTCTGTGCGTGTACAGGCGCCGCCCGGCTTATACCGGCATTGGCCGTTTTATGCACAACGCTCCTTTTCTCCTGCCGTTCCCGCTTGCCCTGCAGCTTTTGTATTTCCGCATAAATGGATTCTTTTTTTATATCGTAATTTTTCGCCAGCATATCGGCGTACGTATCGACCTCCACCATATTGTTGGTCGATAACAATATCTGCGCCGCCTCGGATATAAACCGGATTTTATCATCAATGCTGTTGTCAATGTCATAGCGCCGCTTAAGCGTATTAATCCGGAACAGCGTTGCGGGCACAGCCTTCTTCACCGCCTGCAAAAACGCCTCGCTCCCGCCGCCGTGGCTCTTGATGTACTCGTCTGGGTCCTTCGCCCCCGTAAGGCTCAGTACCTTTACACGCACCTCGGTCTTAGAAAAAATCTCAATCGCACGCATGGTCGCCTTTACGCCGGCCTCGTCGGTGTCATAGCAGAGCACGACATCCTTCGCGTAGCGCGCAATCAGCCGCGCCTGTTCCTCCGTCAATGCTGTACCGAGCGTTGCTACTGCATTATTTATACCCACTTGATGAAGGGAAATAACATCCATGTACCCTTCCACCAAAATCAGCGCGTCACTTTTTTTATTCTTCGCAAAATTGAGTGCAAATAGGTTCAGCCGTTTATTAAATGCCGCCGTTTCGGGCGAGTTTAAATACTTTGGCTTCGAGTCGTCCATCACGCGCCCGCCAAAGCCAATCACGTTGCCGCGCACATCAATAATTGGAAACATAACCCGATTACGGAATTTATCAATATAACTGTTGTCCCGAATCGCCGCCAGCCCAAAGTCGACCAACTCGCTTTCACTGTAGCCGAGCGGCTTTAAATGCGCAATCAGCGTATTGCGGCTGTTGGGCGCAAAGCCCAGCCCGAACGAGGCCGCCGTTTTCGGCAAAATAGCCCGTTCCTTAAAGTATGCACGCGCGGGCGCCCCCTCCGGCGACGCGGCAAGACAGTTGTAAAAAAACTTAGCGGCATAGGTATTCGCGCTGATGAGCCGCTGCTTTTTTTTAAACAGCTTGTCCGTATTTTCGTTCGCTTCCGGCTCCGGCAAGGCGATACGCGCACGTTCAGCCAGAAATTTCAGCCCTTCGACAAAGTCGAGGTTTTCCGCCTTCATCACAAAGGTGAGTACCGTGCCCCCCTCCCCACAGCCAAAGCAGTGGTAGAGCTGTTTATCCGGCGAAACGTGAAACGACGGCGTTTTCTCCGAGTGGAACGGACATAGGCCGACAAAGCCCCTGCCGCTCTTTTTCAGGGACGTATACATCCCTATGACGTCAACAATGTCATTAGCCCCAATGACCTCGCCGATTAATTCCTCCGAATATAGCAATCAGTACGCTCCTCCCTGCTTTTCCGCCGCCGGCCCTTTAAGACAAGCTTTTAAAATCACTCATACTCTAAATTCGACATTCCTGCACAAATTCCTTCTTTTTTATTGAAGGAAACAATACTATAAAAAATCAACCAGTATATCAGGAAACAATCTCGTAAAAAGCTGCGCTGTGCCGCGCCTGCGAAATTTTCTGCCCCAATTATACTAATTTATCTGCCGTCCGATTGTATTTTCGTATATAATCTTTCCACATAATGTGAAATTTTATAACAAGATTTTATTGAAAACTTTTGCTCCACAGGAGTAAAAGTTCCATTATTAGCGTTTCAACCTCGTAACGCAGGGCAATATCTGCCCCTTGTACGAGAATAAGCGCCACCCGCCATCCAAAGGGGTGGGGTATATACTATAAGAGGTTATACAATTTTTTTGCACACCGCCTGCCGTGCCTTAAAACACCGTCCATGACTTCGGTACAAAAATATTATTGAATGTGTGCACCGCATAGTCGTCGCTCATCCCGGCAATATAGTCACATACGACGCGGTCTGTCGCATACGCTCCGATAAAACGGCGGTATTCGTCGGGGAGCGCGTCCGGGTTTTTAACAAAATGGTCAAACATCTCTTCTATAATATAAGTTGCCTTGCGTTCCTCGTTGCGCTTGACCGGGTTATCATATACGGTGTCGAACATAAATGCGCGCAGCGCAAGCATCGCGTCGCCAATTTCCTTTGACATTACCACATCGTTTTTGGCGAGCGAATTCGTCACCGTATCAGAAATCATTGTGTTAATCCGCTCGGAATGGCGACTTCCCAAAATTTCAATCAACTCTTTCGGGAGCTGCTCCTCACGCAGCACACCGCCGCGAATTGCGTCGTCGATATCGTGGTTGATGTAAGCAAACTTATCGGCAAACTTCAGCACCTTCCCCTCCAGCGTAGACGGCTGGTTCGCCCCTGTGTGGCTCACAATGCCGTCGCGCACCTCATACGTCAGATTCAGCCCCTTGCCGTCCTCGAGTACATCCACCACGCGCAGGCTCTGTTCATAGTGCCGGAAGCCCCCCTCGCACAACGCGTCGAGCGCGTCCTCGCCCCGGTGGCCAAACGGCGTATGCCCGAGGTCGTGCCCGAGGCTCATCGCCTCTGTCAAATCTTCGTTTAAGCGCAGCGCACGCGCAATCGTGCGCGCAATTTGGCTCACCTCAAGCGTATGGGTCAGGCGCGTCCGGTAGTGGTCGCCCTGCGGCGTGATAAAGACCTGTGTCTTATGCTTTAAGCGGCGAAATGACTTCGAGTGCAGTATCCGGTCGCGGTCGCGCTGATATTCTGTACGCAGTGCGCACTTTTCCTGTTCCCGCATGCGCCCCTTTGTTTCGGTTACAAGCTGTGCATAGGGCGAGAGCGTTTGCCGCTCAAACGCCTCCGTTTGTTCCCGTATCGTTTTCATCGCGCACCAATCCTTTCTTTCGTACCACTTATCTGTTGTTTTTGTACAACTCGCACCGGCGTGCCTCAAACACGGCACGCTTTGCAAGCGCCTCCAGCCGCCCGGCAGCCCATTCGTCCGTCTCTGCCGGGCGATGCGCGCCAACGCCCATCTGTCCGCCGTCCGTCTCAAACCAGCCGGACCCGAACACCGTCATACCGGATATAAACAGACAGTCCTGTATTGCATTAATCGTTGTTTCCTGCCCGCCATACTTTGACGCGCCAACGCTCACCGCCGCCGCAGGAATACCGACCCATGCCCTGCGCCCACGCACGTCGCGCGTCTTATCGAAAAACGCTTTCAGCTGCGCTGTCATAGAACCAAAATAGACCGGACTGCCGAAAATTACCGCATCGGCCTCCTCTATTTTTTGATACGCCTGCTCGAGCTGCGTCCCGGCGTAGCACACCTTCGTGCATGGCGTACTGCAGCAAACACAAAACGGCGTCTTAGAATCGCTCACAGCCTGCGCTGCGTTGATTAGCTCCGTCTGCGCGCCTTCTTTCTCGCACAGCTTTAATATTTTGTCCAGCATATAAAACGTATTCCCCGTTTTGTTTACGCTGCCATTGACCCCAATAATTTTCATAAACGATCCCTCCCGTGGTTTTCCTCTTCTCTTAATTATATACGCCGCAAATCAAAAAAATCCTTTTATTCGCAGATTACGGACAAATAAACCTCCACTTAGCATAATTTATACTTGAAAAATACGCGCTGCGCCGCTATACTATTTAAGGGGGGATATGAATGGAGAAAAAACAAATCAAACTTTGGGATAAAGAAATACCATTTTATCAGGATGGTGCCGAAACGCCGAACACAATGGAGCTATTTTTGCTCGACACGCAAAAAAAGCTTCCCGTGGTTCTCATTTTTCCGGGCGGCGGCTATGGGATGCGCGCAGAACACGAGGCAGAGCCCATTGCCCGTTTTTACAACAGCAAGGGAATGCACGCCATCGTCGTCAATTACCGCGTCTTTCCGTATCGATACCCCTGCGCCCTGATGGACGCACAGCGTGCCGTCAAGTTAACCCGCTATTATGCCGACGAGTGGAAAATTGACGCAGAGAAGCTCTTTACTTTAGGATTTTCCGCGGGCGGGCATCTGTCCGCCTGCACCGCGGCGATGCCGGACGTTAGTAAAATCGGTGACTTTCTGGACAATATCAGCGCCAGACCGAACGGCGCGGTATTGTGCTACCCCATGATTTCCGCCTACGAAAAAGACGGCGCGGAAACGTACCGCTGTGCGGCGGAGCATCTATTGTCAGAGCAGACTGACCTTGATTGGTTGTCGGTGCAAAACCACGTAACAAAAGACACGCCGCCGTGCTTTTTGTGGCATACGTCGGACGATGAAACCGTTCCGCTTCGGCACAGCCTGTTATTTGCACAGCGTCTTGCCGAAAACGGCGTCGCCTGTGAACTGCACGTCTTTCCGCATGGACCGCATGGGCTCGGACTTGCAAAAGATTACCCCGATGTGTCGGGTTGGGCTGGCCTAAGTGCAGATTGGATGAGGAGAAACTTTTAATCATTTAGTTTGGAAATAACATCTTCACAGGCCCAAAAGCTTTTCTTTTGTGCCGATTTTATCTTAACTAAAACGAGGAAAACCCTATGAATATAGAAACAGCAAATAATCCTGAAAGCAAACAATATAAAGAGCGTCTAATTATTGCTCTGAAAGCTGCGCATGTATGCATATTTGAGGTCGACCTGACTCGTCAGCTTTATACCTTTTTTGAAAACGCGGAAGATATCTTCGGCGTATCCGGTCAACAAATTTTAGACGACGTGCAGCCGTTTAGCAAGCTCAGCCCTGCCGCATATTAAGAGGCGGTGGCTTCCTACTTTTCCCATCCGGACGATGCCGAAGCGATTGACGGCGCGTTCCAAAACGTCTTAGACGGTAAGCCCGCCACCTATCAGGCCCGCATGAAGGCTGGAGATTCTGAATTTGTTTGGTGTAAAATTGATGTTACTCCTATCTTAGAAGGCGGCGAGCCTGTCCGAATGGTCGGAGTCGTCACCGACATCAGCGAGATGAAAGAAAAAACAGACGTTTTGATGCAAAAGGCAAGAATTGACGACTTTACCGGTTTGTTTAATAAAACATATTCGCAAAAAATGATTCGCGCAGCGCTGACTGAAGACGCACAGCAAACACACGCTCTTGTTCTTATGGACATTGACAACTTTAAAGCAGTAAACGATACCTACGGCCACGCAGGCGGGGATGCGATCCTGCTCGATATTGCTGCGCGGCTAAAGCACTCTTTCCGTAAGACGGACATTATCGGCCGCTTTGGCGGAGACGAATTCATTCTGCTGATAAAAAATATACAATCAGTCGAGCATCTGCGGCCTAAATTACTCTCGCTGCTAAATCGCAGCACAAATACAGTTTATACGGTAAGTATTGGTGCGGCCCTCTTTCCGGATAACGCGACAGAATTTAACGAACTGTTCCGAAAAGCTGACGATGCGCTGTATCATGCTAAACAGGAAAAAAACTCTTACATGCTCTACGCAGAAATATAAAAAAACAGGCCCAAACGTTTGGGCCTGTTTTTTTATACCTGCATATATTCCGAGTTTTCCGCCGCTGTGTTATGGTTTTCCACAATCAGCACCTTTGCGTCCCGGCTTACAAAAATTTGGTGCCACACGCCTTTTTTTACATTGTAAATCTTGCCCGTCTCCATGTCATATTCCTGCTTGTTCTCGCCAATGACCAGCGTTGCGCTGCCGTTTAGCAGGACGAACACCTCGTCGGTCAGCATATGGCGTTCCATACGGCAAAACTTTTCCCGCTCAAAATCGTCGCAATAGTTTAAAAACGCCACCCGCCATGTGTCAAAATGCATTGTCGGGTCATAGCCCGCCCCCGTGTAATCAAAAATCTCCAATTCCATACTTCATTTCCTCCTCTAATATAAATTATACGAACTGCGAATTATACATACCAGCGTATACGCCGCCGCGCGCCAAAAGCTCCTTGTGCCGTCCCTGCTCCACAATTTCGCCGCCCTGCACAACAAGGATTGTGTCCGCGTTTTCAATCGTGGACAGGCGGTGCGCAATCACAAAGCACGTTTTGCCCGCCATCAGCTTTGTCATCGCCTGCTGAATTTGCAGCTCCGTCTGCGTGTCGACGTTCGAGGTTGCCTCGTCTAAAATAAGCATCTTCGCGTCGAGCAGCATTGCGCGCGCAATGGTGAGAAGCTGCTTCTGCCCCTGCGAGATGTTCATTCCTTCTTCGTTTAGTACCGTGTCGTATTCGTTGGGCAGCGACATAATATAGTTATGGATTTTTGCCGCCTTCGCTACGCGCTGCACATCTTCTATCGTCGCATCTTCCTTGCCGTACGCGATATTTTCAAAAATCGTCCCGTGGAACAGCCACGTGTCCTGCAAAACCATCGCATATGCGAGGCGCAGGCTCTTGCGCGTCACGTCAAGCGAGCCGTGCCCGTCGACTTTTATTGTGCCGCTATCCGGATCATAAAAGCGCATCAATAGATTGATAATCGTCGTTTTGCCCGCGCCCGTCGGCCCGACAACCGCCACAAGTGAGCCGTGCGGCGCATGCAAAGACAAGTCGTGAATAATCGTCTTGCCCGGGTCGTAGCCAAACGTAATATGTTCCATCTCTACATCGCCGCGTACGTCAGAAAGCGTGTACGCACCGTCCGCGTCGAGCGGCTCCGGCTCCTCATCTATTAGGCGGAATACGCGCTCCGCCGCCGCACACGCCGACTGCAATTCGCTCAAAATATTGGCCATTTCGTTGATTGGGCCGGAAAACTTTCTCGAATAAAGTACAAACGACGACAGATTTCCGAGCGTCAGGCCACCGCCTAAGTAAAGCAGTGCACCGAACACGCTGATAAGCGACAGCGAGAGGTTGTTGACAAAGTTGACCGACGGGCCGACCATAGACCCGTAGTAGTCGGCGTTGTAGTATGCGTCAACCGCCTCCGTGTTGCGCGCATCGAAGCGCCCAATCATCGTTTCCTCGCGGTGATAGGCCTTAATCGTTTTTTGACCCGAAATAATTTCCTCTACATAGCCGTTTAATTCGCCGAGCTTTGCCGAGCGCCTGCGAAACAGCGGCCGCACCTTGCCGGTCATGTATTTTGTCAGAAAAATCGAAATCGGAATCGTTACAGCAAACACCAGCACCAACGCCGGTGAGATCGCCAGCATCATAGCAAGTGAGCCGACAACCGTGATGATGCTCGTACAGACCTGCAAAAGGTCGTTGGACAGCGACGCGTTGACCGTGTCAATGTCGTAGGAAATCCGGCTGACGATGTCGCCCGTCTGATGCGTGTCGAAAAACCGGACCGGCAGTTCAAGCAGCTTATCTGAGATATCTTTGCGCATCCGGTAGACGATTTTCTGGCTCAAGTTGACCATCAGCACCGATAAGCCATATGAAAGCGCCGACGATACGACATAAAACACGACCATGAGCGCGCAGTAATAAAACACCGTCTGAAACTGTACACCGCCCGCCGCCGTACCAATCGCGTCGATCGCAAGACCGGACAGCATCGGCCCCAAAAGCGCGAGCAGATTGCTCGACACTGTGAGCAAAAACGCAAACAGCAGCATCCATTTGTGCCGGTACAAATACTTCCACAGGCGCAGCAGCACTTTTTTCTTATTTTGTACCTTCGGCTTCGGCAGCCCAGTCGCCGCGATTTGTTTCCCCTTGCTGTTTTTACGCAACCTCGCCGCCCCCCATCTGCGTTTTGCTGATTTCTTGATATGTTTCACACGTTTTCATCAATTCCGCGTGTGTGCCGCTTCCAATCACGCGCCCCTCCTCTAAAACGAGGATATGGTCGGCGTGTTTAATCGAGCTGACACGCTGGGCGACAATGACCGTCGTCGTGTTCTGATAGTGCTTGCGGATTTCGCCGCGCAGACGCGCGTCCGTTTTATAGTCGAGCGCGCTCGACGAATCATCTAAAATTAAAATCTCCGGGTTTGCGGCAAACGCGCGTGCCAGCAAAATCCGCTGCTTCTGCCCGCCGCTTACGTTCGTCCCCTTTGACGTCAGCATATGGTCAAGCCCGTCGGGCAGTGCGCCGATAAAGTCCGCCGCCTGTGCGTGTGCCGCCGCTTCCTCGAGCCGCTCGCGTGAAAGGCCGCGCCCGAGGTCGATATTGCTCGCAATCGTATCGGCAAACAAAATATCGTTTTGAAACACGACGCCAAACATCTCGTGCAGCTGCGCGGCGTCAATACTTTCAATTGGCTTTCCGTTAATGAAAATCCGGCCGCTGTCCGCGTCGTAGAGCCGCATCAAAAGGTTAATCAGCGTACTTTTGCCGCACCCCGTCGCCCCAATGATACCGAGCGTCTGCCCGCGCTTTAGCGAAAAGCTGATGTCGGTGAGGTTTTCTTTGTGCTTATGGTAGGAAAACGACACGTGCTCAAATATAATGTGATTGTCTGTTTCGACCGGCTCCGCCGTCCGCAGCGTCAGGTCAGTCGGCGCGTCGAGCACAAGGCTTATGCGTCCGGCGGACGCACTCCCCTTCGAGTACATCACAAAAATACGCGTCACGGAAAGCATTGCGTTTAGGATAATCGTAAAGTACGACAAAAACGCGATAATTTTTCCCGCCTGTGTTATGCCTGCATTGACACGATATGCACCGACAATAATCACGAGCGTCAGACCGAGGTTTAAAAACAAATTCATCATCGGATTCGTCAGCGCCATTGTAATGCCGGCCTTCTTTTCCTTCTCCACAACATGTGCATTCGCGTCGGCAAACCGTTTTTTCTCGTAATCCGTCTTAGACAGCGCCTTAATCACGCGGATTCCGCTCGCGTTTTCACGCACCGTGCGCACCATGTTGTCGACCGCGCGCTGAAGCTGGGTATAGAGCGGGATACCCTTTTTGGACACGCGCCACACAATATAGCCGATAAATGGCAGCACACATACGAGCACAAGCGTCAGCACCGGCTCGAGCGTAAAGGTCACCAATACGCCCCCAAGCAGAAGAATCGGCGCGCGCACGCCCATACGCTGCATCATACCAATCATTTGATGAATGTTATATGTATCTGACGTCAGGCGCGACTCAAGCGACGGAATTGCAAACTCATCAATCTGCGCGCACGACAGGTACGAAATCTTAGAAAACAAATCGTGGCGCAGCGCCTCTGTCGTGTTTCTCGCCACGCGCGCCGCCATCCGGTTCGCGATAATATTCGTTACAACCGCCAAAACGGAACAGAACAGCATCGCCGCGCCCCACCATAGAATCATCGGCACATTCCGAAGCGGAACCACATCGTCAATCATATATGCTAATATCCACGGCAGGAGCAAATCCATTATCGTCCCAATAAACTTAATCGTCAGCCCGACCGTCATACGCGGGATATGCGGCTTTAAATACGCAAATATCTTTTTCACAGCTCCCGCCCCCCGTCATGGATATTTCCAACCTCGGCCTCCGCGCGCTCCATTAAAAGCGTCAGCTTGCCACAAAGCCAGTCGCGTTCCTGCTCGGTCAGCCCTTCGGTCAGCTTGTCGTTCCACGCCTGCGCCGCGGCTTTTACCTTCGGGTAAACCGCCTCCGCCTTCGCCGTCGGATACACAAGCATCGTCCGCTTGTCGGCGCTGCCCGGCTTTCTCGTCACAAATCCGCCCTGTTCCAGCAACGCAAGCTGACGCGTTACGGTGCTTTTGTTGACATAGAGCATCCGTGACAGCTGCTCCTGTGAGATGCCGGGGTTGTTACACAGCTTTAAAATATAGGTGTGCTGGTAGCCGTTTAGCCCCTCCTGTGCTAAAATTTCATTGCGGTATAAAATACTGCACCGAAAAATCCGCGCAATATACTTCATAAGCGAATCCATATGGCCCTCCCAACTATATCGTTGCGTGTGCAACTATTTTACGATATCATACCATATTCACGCGCCGTTGTCAAACTTTATCCTGCTTTT
>URQR01000042.1 GCA_900550065.1 uncultured Eubacteriales bacterium
CCAACATAAAAGGGTTTTCTTCCTTTGTCGCGACTGACACGACGTATTTTTCGGGGGCTAAACTCGGCGCATAGTCGTAAAAGATAATTTGTATCTTCTTTGAAAGCAAGTTCGGAAGTTCGAGCAAGAAGCGCCCATTGTCTATTCCCGATACATCCAGCTCAAGGTCGATATCAGAGTATTTATCAAACGTCTTGCGGCTGAGGCTTCCGTATAACCGGCATTGTTTTACTTGGGGCAGGGTCTCAAAATAGTCGCAAATATCACGGGCAAATTCTTCAAGAAGCATAGGTCAGTCTTCCTCTCTATTTTTCTTTCTAAAAAAGCTTCTTCTTTTTTATAAAGGAAAGCTTCGTCTCTGATAACAGCACAGCCGCAAAAATTAGTACAAAGCCGAAAATCAGCTTTGGCGTAAGCGTTTCATAACCGAACAGGACGCTGAACAATACGCCGAACACGGACTCTAAACTGAGTATAATTGCAGCGGCGGACGGGTTTGTATACTTTTGCCCAATGTTTTGCAGCAAAAGCGCTCCTGCTGTACAAAAAATGGATAGATATGCTACGCCCCAGACACAGTCCACGCTGACCGCAGTGGGAAACGGCTCCGAGATAAGCGTTGTTATCCACGAAAAAACAGCGGCAAAGAAAAATTGCAAGATAGTAATCAAAACAGGGTCCTTGTCAGAGCCAAATTTTGTGACGGCGACAAGATGCGCCGCAAACAAAAAACCACCCAGCAGGGTCAGCGCGTCGCCAAAACCAATTGTGAACGCCTGTGTGAGCGACACAAAGCCGATACCGGCGATACATAACACGGCGGCAGTAAAATTGTAGATATCCGGCCTTTGCCGTCCGACGAGCCAAAATAGAAACGGTACGATGACGCAGTAAATTGCGGTTAAAAACGCGTTTTTGCCCGGCGTTGTGTCCGTGATGCCAATCGTCTGCGTACTATAGGCCAAAAACAAAAACAGCCCAATGACCGCGCCCTGCCAGAGGTAGGTACGGTCTATTTTTTTTTAGCTTTTTCCAAAACAGAATGGATAAAAGGACGCAGGCAACGCTGAAGCGAACCGCCAAAAGCAGGTTCGGCGGCAGGACACCCACCGTATCCTTTACAATAAAAAACGAGCTGCCCCAAATCATTGCCGCACCAAATAGTGCAAGCTTTGCAAAAAGAGTTTGTGTCCTTGACATGGCAGACGGTATCCCCCTTGTAAAAATCTTGCGATAAATATACATACAAAATCAATTATAGCGTCTGGGCGGCAAAATTGCAACTTATTTTACATTTTTCTCACGATGTTACAACTGAGTGTGGAATTAATTTTGCTTTTCTACTTGCAGTCACGGGCGGATTTATATATAATGATACATAAGGATGTGATTGCTTGAAAACGATTGTACTTGTGCCGAATCCGGCGCGCGATATAGAGTACCGATATACAAAAGAATTCATTCGCCTTATTGGTGCGCGCGCCTGTGTGCGGATGGCGCAGGAGCACTGTGCGGTGGGCGGCGGCGCGGAATATGTACGCGAAGAGGAGCTGTTTGCTCGGCGGGGACGGGACAATTCTCGCGGCGGCGGGGAAGGTGTCGCGCTATGACGTGCCGGTGCTGGGGATTAATTTGGGCCATCTTGGCTTTTTAGCGGAGGTAGAGCCGCAGTATATGGCGCACGCGGCGGAGTGCCTTTTAGCGGGGCGCTACAGCATTGAGGAGCGCGTCATGCTGCGCGCCGATGTGCTGCGTAAAGGAGAGCAGGTCAAAACGTTTCATGCGCTCAACGACATTGTAGTGTCGCGCGCGTCGTTTTCCCGTCTGCTTGGGCTAAAGACAATGGTCGGCGCGCATCTGCTCGATTCGTTTGTCGCCGACGGCGTAATTTTGTCGACGCCGACGGGCTCGACGGCGTATTCGCTCTCAGCCGGCGGTCCAATTTTAGACCCCTCGCTCGACGTGATTCTTGTTACGCCCGTATGCCCGCACACGATGCATACGCGGCCGATGGTGCTTCCGCTTTCACGCGGGGTAGCGGTTGAGCTGGAAACGGGGCACGACTATGAAGGCGCATTTGTCAGCGCGGACGGGCGGCACGGCCTGAACTTGCAGCCGGGCGACAAGGTCTGCGCATCAAAGTCGGCGTATAGCACAAAACTAATCAAAATCAGCGACAAAACGTTTTATGATACAATCCGGCAGAAGCTCAATGAGCGCGGTGCGGGAAAATAACCATAAGCCGGCGCGTATCACAGGAGGAAGACATGAAAAATAAACGGCATGCAAAAATATTAGATATTATATCCCAGTCGGACACGGTGACGCAGAGCGCGCTGACGCAGAAGCTGCGCGAGTTTGGCTTCAATGTGACGCAGGCGACGGTGTCGCGCGATATCAAGGAGCTTGGCCTTGTGAAGGTCACTGCCGGCGATGGGTACAAATATGCGCTGCCCACAAATGTGGTTGCACACACGACTAAGCATATGACGATTTTTTCACAGTCGGTTATCAGCGTTGAGTACGCCCTGCACACGATTATTGTCAAAACGCTGTCCGGTATGGCGCAGGCGGCGGGCGCGGCGGTCGACAGCTCGATTGGCGGGCGGATATTAGGGTCAATTGCGGGCGACGATACGATTATTATTGTGACGGAGTCGGAGGCGCGCGCGAAGGAACTGACGCAGATTTTAAAGGATATGCAGGCGGGCGCATAGCAGGAGCGGAGGCGAGCGGAATGCTGACAGGGTTACATATTAAAAATGTAGCGGTGATAGATGAGACGGAAATTGAGCTCGGTGCGGGGCTGAACGTGCTGACGGGTGAGACCGGTGCGGGTAAGTCTATCGTGATTGGCTCTGTGAATATGATTCTCGGCGAGCGCGGTGGGAAGGACTTGGTCCGCCATGGGGAAAAGAGCGCGCTGGTACAGGCTGTATTTTCCGGCTGTCCGGAGCAGGTGTGCGCGCTTGCGCAGGAGCTGGGCGCGGAGTGTGAGGACGGGGAGCTTTTGCTGACGCGGCAGATTTCCGAAAGCGGGAAGAGCACGTGCCGGGCAGGGGGAGTAATTATGACCGCTGCGGCAATGCGCGAGCTTGGCGGCCTGCTGGTTGATATTCACGGGCAGCACGACAGCCAGGCGCTTCTGTCGCCCGCACGGCATATTGGGTTTTTAGACAGCTTTGCAAAGGAAAGGGTCGCGCCCGTAAAAGAGGCATATCAGAACTTATATGAGACGTATCGGGCATTGCAAAAAAAGCTGCAATCACTTACGGAAAACGAAGCGCAGCGGCAGGCGCGCATTGAGCTTCTGACGTTTCAGTGCGACGAGATTGCGAAGGCACAGTTGTCCGCCGGAGAAGAAGAGGAGCTGGAAGCGGAGGAAAAAGTGCTTGCCGGCGCGGAGGATATCCTAAAATCGCTGTCCGATGCATATGCTGTGTTATACGAGGGAGAGTTTACGGCGTACGACGCGCTGTCGGCGGCGTCGAGAAGCTTGTCGGATGCGGCGGATTTGGACGCGCGGCTTTCGCAGACGGAAGCGGAGCTGACCGACGTTGTTTATAAGGTGGGCGACCTTGCGTCGCAGGTGCGCGCGGCGCGCGACGCGGTGGAGTTTGACCCGCAGCGGCTCGGCGAGGTGCAGGAGCGGCTCGCGCTGCTGTCGTCGCTCAAGCGCAAGTACGGAGCAAGCGTGGAGGAAGTATTGGCGTACTATGATACAGTCAGCGCAGAGCTGGCGGCTATGACGGACAGCGGTGAGGACGCGGACAGCGTCCGTGCGCGCTTGCAGGCGTGCGAGACGGAATTGACAGAGGCGGCTGCGGCGCTGACGTGTGAGCGTATCGCTGCGAAGGAGCAGATGGAAACGCTGATGGCGAAAGAGCTGTCCGACCTCGATATGGAAAAGGTTGCGTTTTGCGTTGGAATAGAGGCGGCCCCGTTTGGGAAGAACGGTGCGGATGGGGTGGAATTTATGATTTCGACCAATCCGGGCGAGCCGGTAAAGCCGCTTTCAAAAATTGCGTCAGGCGGCGAGTTGTCGCGTATCATGCTCGCGCTCAAAACGGTGCTGGCGGACAGCGACGCGGTCGGAACGTTGATTTTTGACGAGATTGATACGGGTGTATCGGGCCGTGCAGCGGGGAAAATCGCCGCAAAGCTGTGTAAAATTGCAAAGCGCAAGCAGGTGATTTGTATTACGCACCTTGCGCAGATTGCGAGCGCGGCGGACGCGCACTATTTGATCGAAAAAGAGGTGGGTGAGGACGCCTCGTCGACGCATATCCGCCTGTTGGACGAAGCGCAGCGCGTCGAGGAGCTCTCGCGGATTTTGGGCGGCCTTACGGTGACGGAAACGACGCGCTCTCACGCGCGCGAGCTTTTGGCGGAGGCCGAAGAAATGAAAAAAGGGATGGAATACGGAAAGGGACAGAGATGAAGCAGGTAGGGGTTGTGACAGAAATACGGGATGGATACGCGGCTGTATTGGTAGCCAAAACGAGTATGTGCGGCGAGAATTGCGGCGCGTGCAAGGGCGGCTGTAAGCCGGGGACACAAAAGGTGTTGGCGAAAATCGACTGCGCGCAGGCGGTCCGTGCCGGCGACCGGGTGTCGCTGGAATTAGACAGCAAAAAGGTGCTTGCTATGGCGGCCGTTTTGTATGTATTGCCTGTGCTTGCGCTGTTTGCGGCGTATTTTATCGCGGCGCACTTTTTCTATAGTGAACCGATTCGCATAGTTTCTGCTTTTGCAGCGGCAATTTTTGTCTTCTTTTTTGTCAAATTGTTTGATAATGCGCTAAAAAATAGCAAAAAGTACGAAATTCGTGTTACGAAAGTGTTGCACTGAGCGCGGTTTTGTGCTACAATAAAAAAGTCAATCAGCAAACGGGAAGCCCTCTTTTTTTCGAGAGTGTGCTTGCCGTTTTGTACAATTAGGTTGCAGCAATATGTTGTAGCAATATATTGCCGCAAATGTTAGGCTACGGCGCGGGAAACCGCATGGGAGGAGATAGATGGAACCGCGGATTAATATTTTTGTCGGTCACTTCGGGAGCGGCAAAACGGAAATCGCGATTAATTATGCGATGAAGCAGGCGGCCAAGGGCAAAAAGGTGACGATTGTCGACTGTGACATTGTTAACACGTACTTTCGCACGTTAGACGCAAAAGAGGCGCTCGAGGAAAAGGGAATCTCGGTGATTGCGCCACTGTTTGCGAACTCGAATTTAGAAATGCAGATGATGCCGCCGGAGATTTTGCGTGTGTTTGAGGAAAAGGACACAGTTGTTGTGTTCGACGTGGGCGGCGACGAGGACGGCGCGTTTGCGCTCGGCGCATATAAGCAGCTTTTTGAGCGCGAGGGCTACCGCATGTTTTTTGTTATCAATGCAAAGCGCCCGCTGACGGCAACGGCCGACGACGCGATTGAATATATGATTGATATTGAAAAGGCGTCGCGCCTGACGATTACGGATTTGATCAATAACACAAATTTGTCGTCGGAAACGGAGCTTGACGATATTTTAGCCGGTGACGCGGTCGTTGCGCAGGCCGCCGAAAAGGCGAAGCTGCCGTATACGTATGTGGCGGCAAAGGAAGAATTGTGCAAACTATTGCCTGACAGCCTTGCAAAAAAGGCGTTTGGGCTTTCACTATATTTACAATTATCTTATTAATTTGAAGAGAGGTGTTTATTCCATGGCAAAGGTTACGTTCAACGAGGATAAATGTAAGGGCTGCGAGCTCTGCACGCTGGTTTGTCCGAAAAAGATTGTCGTGATGAGCAAGGACAGGATGAACGCAAAGGGCTTCCATCCGGCCGAGGTTATTGAGCAGGATAAGTGCATTGGCTGTGCGTTCTGTGCGACGATGTGTCCGGATTGTGTCATTGAGGTAGAGAAGTAGGCTTCAGCTTGTGAGGCTTTAGCGTTTTAAATTAGGAGGGGAAGCAAAAATGTCAGATAAAGTATTAATGAAAGGCAACGAGGCTTTGGCTGAGGCTGCGATTCAGGCGGGCTGCCGCCTGTTCTTCGGATATCCGATTACGCCGCAGACGGAGCTTGCGGCCTATATGGCAAAGAAAATGCCGAAGGTGGATGGCCTGTTTTTACAGGCAGAGAGCGAAGTTGCGGCGATTAACATGGTATACGGTGCAGCGGGCGCAGGCGCGCGCGTTATGACGAGTTCGTCGAGCCCGGGAATCAGCTTAAAGCAGGAGGGGATTTCCTACATTGCGGGGTCTGACCTTCCGTGTGTTATTATTAATATCGTGCGCGGCGGCCCGGGGTTGGGCGGTATTCAGCCGGCGCAGTCGGACTATTTCCAGGCGACAAAGGGCGGCGGCCACGGTGATTACCACTTAATCGTACTTGCGCCGAGCTCGGTACAGGAAATGGTTGATTTGACGTCTTTGGCGTTTGACTTAGGCGACATTTACCGGATGCCGGTTATGATTATGGGCGACGGCGCGCTTGGACAGATGATGGAGCCGATTTCGTTTGACAAGGTCGAAAAGTTAGACGTACCGGAAAAGACGTGGGCGACCACGGGAACACAGATGAAGCGGAAACGCAACATTGTAAACTCGCTCTACATCACGCCGGAAGAGCTTGAAGACCTTGTTTGGGAGCGCGAAAAACGCTACGACGCAATCCGTGCAAAGGAAGCGCGTTTTGAGGAGTTTGAAACTGCTGACGCGGATTATATTATTGCGGCATACGGCACAACGGCGCGTATTGCGAAGAATGCGGTTAAGGCGCTGCGTGCAGAGGGGATTAAGGCCGGGCTGATTCGTCCGATTACGCTGTGGCCGTTCCCGGCAGAGGCGTTTAACAAGGCGGCGGATACAGCGAAGGCGTTTTTAAGTGTAGAGATGAGCACAGGCCAGATGGTCGAGGACGTAAAGTTAGCCGTAAACGGGAAAAAGGACGTGTTCTTCTTCGGCAGGACGGGCGGTATGGTTCCGACGCCGGCCGAAATTGTAGCAAAGATTAAGGAAATAGACGGAGGTGTTCGGTAATGGCGAAGGTATTTGAAAAGCCGCACGCGCTGAGCGATGTGACGCTGCACTACTGCCCGGGCTGTACGCACGGGATTATTCACCGTCTCGTCGCGGAGGCGATTGACGAGCTTGGGATAGAGGGAAAGACGATTGGCGTTGCGCCGGTCGGCTGCTCCGTTTTTGCGTATAATTATTTTGAGTGTGATATGCAGCAGGCGTCGCACGGGCGTGCACCTGCGGTTGCAACCGGTATTAAGCGTGCAAACCCGGACAACATTGTATTCACGTATCAGGGCGACGGCGACCTCGCCGCGATTGGTACGGCGGAAACGGTTCACGCCGCGACAAGAGGCGAAAACATTACCGTTATTTTTGTAAACAATGCGATTTACGGTATGACGGGCGGACAGATGGCGCCGACCTCGCTGGTAGGACAGGTGACTCAGACGACGCCGTACGGCCGTAAAACGGAAACGCAGGGCTACCCGATTAAGGTCTGTGAGATGCTGTCG
Organism: uncultured Eubacteriales bacterium; assembly: GCA_900550065.1. GTDB lineage: Bacteria > Bacillota > Clostridia > UBA1381 > UMGS1253 > Aphodoplasma. The sequence goes on from URQR01000042.1 coordinate 7,518, forward strand.
ACGCTCGACGGCACGGCGTATGCAGAGCGCGTTTCGGTGGACGATATTAAGAATATCAAAAAGGCGAAGGCGGCAATCAAAAAGGCGTTTGAGTATCAGATTGATAAAAAAGGCTTTTCAATTGTAGAGGTGCTGTCCACCTGTCCGACCAACTGGGGCCTTTCCCCGAAGGAGTCGATTGCATGGCTGCGGGAGAACATGATGCCCGTGTATCCTTTGGGCGTTTATAAAGACAAGGGGGCGGACAAATAATGAGTAAAACGAGTGAATTAATTATTGCCGGCTTCGGCGGGCAGGGAATTTTGTTTGCCGGCAAGGTGCTGGCGTACGGCGGCCTGATGTGTGAGAAGGAAGTGTCGTGGCTTCCGTCGTATGGGCCGGAAATGCGCGGCGGTACGGCGAATTGTCACGTCATTATTTCTGACACGCCGATTGGCGCACCGATTGTGACGGAGCCGAATCTGCTGATTGCGATGAACAAGCCGTCGCTCGACAAGTTCGAGGATGCGGTTGTCAGCGGCGGCACGATTATTATTGACAGCTCGCTGATTGACCGTAAGGTGAAGCGCGACGACGTGAACGTGTTCTATATCCCGGCGACGCAGATGGCGCTTGATATGGACGCGAATAAGATGGCAAATATGATTATTTTAGGTAAGCTGATTAAAGAGACGGACATCATGACGTATGATGAGTTAAAAACTGGCCTGAAAAAGTGTGTGCCGCCGTCGAAAGCGGAGCTTTTGGACTTTAACTTAAAAGTAATTGATGCTGGATACAATTACAGCGAATAATTAGAAAAAGAAACCCTCACAGGTTATGCCTGTGGGGTTTTCTTTTGTATTGCAGACAATATGACTTTTGTAATTTCTTCCGGCGGCAGCAAGCCGTCGACAATAAGGTCGGTGTTAGGCTTTACTGTTTGGATCATTGGTAAATAGGCGTATCTGCCCTTGCCGGCATAGTATTGTAGGTCTGAAAACAGTGTTTTTCCGCCACCGCCTTTATAGTCACGCAGGATACGGCGGCACAGCGCAATATCGAGCGGCGTGTCAATAAACACGGCAACATCAATAAAAGGACGGAGCATATCGTTTTCGTATCCGAAGGGATAATCTAACAACAAATAGTCAGTGTTGGACTTTTCTGTTATTTTTATTATATCTGCTTTTAGTTCTTCAAGATTCCATTCGTTAAAATCCGCGCCCCGTACTGTCCACGCAAATAGGTCCTCCGGGCTGCTGGAAAAGGTATAATCATCAAAATAAAGTACATTGCAGCATGTAAGCGAAGCTTGCAGCGATTTTTGCAGCAAATTGACAATCGTTGTTTTTCCGCCGCCGGATACGGTGGAAATTGACACCACATATGGTTTTTTCATTTTATCGCCCCCTTTTGCTTTACGCAAGCAATGTGTCTCTGCCGCGCCGCAGCCGCATATAGGTCGCCGGCACAAGCCGCACTAAAATAAGCTTTAGCCGCATGTAACCGCTCATCTGTCTGTTTTTTATTAGGCTTGGAGCGAGCAGGGCAATCTCTCGGCGGAGCTGCTTTTGAATCTTGTGTGAGTCAGGGATAAATTTTTTTACATGATAAAGGCTGGAGGCAAGCAGAAAGTAATATTTTTCCCATGTACGCAAAGCAAGGCTGTCAAGCCTTTTTTCTTCAAAAAATTCTGCTCGCTCCTTCATAATTGGCAATAAATCAAGTCTGCTGACACTAAATGCCTTTCGTGTGATACTGCCCGGCTTGTGAAAATATGCGTATAGTTTTGCGTCCGTTACAGCAATCTTTCCCGCCGCATAAATCAATTTGTAGGAGGTCGCCTCGTCCTCATGAATCATACCAACCGGAAAACGAATATTTCTCAACAGGCTTGCGTCAAACAGTTTGCTGCAAAGGATAGTCGTTTCCACATAGAGGGCTGTGTAAAGGTGAGTAAGCAGCTCCGCGTTGGAATAAAGCACGATGTGTGGGTTGGATAAATCCGGCGCATAACTGTCGCCCGTTACGGCCTCAAAGGAGCATTGTGCCATCCGGCACTTGTTTTCGACACACAGTGTATGCAGCGTGGCGATAAACTCCGGATGGACATAATCGTCGCCGTCAACAAAGGAAATAAATTGCCCGCTGGCGGCTTTTACTCCGAAATTGCGCGCGTCGGAAACGCCGCCGTTTGGCTTGTGAATCACTTTGATTCGGCTGTCCTGCTGTGCGAGCGCGTCACACACGGCGCCACTGCCGTCGGACGAACCGTCGTCGACCAATATAATCTGCAAGTTTTTATAGCTTTGCGCCATAACAGAGCGGACACACCGCTCAATATACTGTTCTAAATTATAAATTGGGATAATCACGCTGATTAAGTCCATGCTAATCACCTCTTTTTATGCGGGGTAAGAATCTTGCAAAAGGCTGGGCAAATAGATTCTTTTCATATTGATTCAGCCCCCAGCTCCACATAGAGACGGCATAGACGGCGACGTAAAGAGCGCCGAAGAGCAAGAACAACCCTACATCGTATGGGTCTACAAATACCATGATAGCAATACCGAATAAAAGCGGAGGGAGCAGGCCGGGGATAAAGCGTGCAATCTGCCGCCAGAAATATAAGATGTCAATTCCGACACGCTTTTGATAGTAGAGATTCATAATAAGCCCCTGCCCAATAAGCAGCGTCACAGCCGTACCCACGGCGCAGCCGAAGCCGCCGTATTTAATACACAAAGGAACGCTGACAATTCCGTTTGCGACTGCGATTGCCAAGTTGACGACAGAGCGGAATTTGTGTAGGTTTTTTGCGCGCTGGATTTCAATCCCGATACATTGAATCATTGGCGCTGTCGAAGCGGCAATGAGTACAACGGCGATTGCGTAGGAGCCTTCATATTCCGGGCCGCCGTAAAAGGAAAGGAAAGCGCGGCCGAATATAACGACACCGCTGAGCAGCAGAGCCATGATCATAAATTGTATCCGCCCGACCCGTGTGAATAGGTCGGTTAATTCTCCGTCGCTTTGTCCGCTCGCCACCATTTTGTTGATTTTTGGGATAAAAACAGTAGAAACCATCATAGAAAAATCCATGTAATATCCATTGAGCAAAGACCCCAACCCATAGACCGCAACGGCGGCAGTGCCGACAAATTTACCGATGATAAAAGTGTCGAGGTTCCAGTTAATTTGGTCGGCAATCATATTCAAAAAAATAAAGGAGGAAAACACTCCAATTTCCCGAAACAGGGAAAAGTTCAGCTTCCCAAAACTGATGCGCATATGCAGCTTTTTAAAGCAGTAATAAATACTGCAACACCCGTTGAGCAGCGTCAGCGCCGTCATAACAACCGCCATTGCAATCGACTTGTAGCCGAGCAGCAACAGCGGCAGCATTATCATGGGGTTAATCACCACGCGCAGAAGTTCCATCACGCGCTGGAAGGTGAATTTTTCGTGGGCGGATACATAGGAGCTAAATAAACTAAGCGGAAAGCCCGCCGCGAGGTTTACCACCATAATAGCCATTAAGATTTTTGCCTTGTTCACTTCGTCGGGTGTAAAGCTTTGGTGAAACCAGCTCGATACATTTGTTACAAGAACTGACCCGCCGGCAAAAGCCAGCGCGGCGATACAAAAAAAGACAAGCAGGAACGTGCCGTTGAGCCGGGCGATTCCCTCCTCGTCCTCTGCTGCTTTATATCTGGAATAGAAGCGCATATATGCGCTTCCAAAGCCGAAATTTAAAATACCGAGATAGCCGACAACCTTAAAGGCAAACTGATAAAGGCCGTACTCGCTTTGCCCGAGCAGACGCAGCATGACCGGCGTATATAGGATTGAGATTCCATTTTTTACGAACATGGAAAGGTAAGAGAGAAGGACACCCACCTTCAGCTGGTTAGTTTTCATTTTGCGCTCCGTTTCTTGATGGATCGGTGAATTTGCATGATAACGCGGTATAAGCCATATTGTTTCTGCTTCAGCAAATAGCAGGGCAAGGGATGCAGAAGGTCTAATGCACGCGCATGGCGCAGTAAATCCTGAAATTCAGACGACCCCATAGATGTCCGAATCTTTTTGCGCTTTTGCCGCGCCGGAGCGGGAGCATACGCGCGCAAAAGCGCAAAGTGATGCAGCAACTCGGAAAGATACGCCTCATAAATGCCGCTTAATGCAGGTTCGGCTATATGGTATTCGTCGCGGCAAAAATGCAATATTTCCTGATACCGGCGGCTGCATAAATCAATCCCCTCCGGCCTGTAAATTCGCGACAGGCTTTCGACGTTTGGGTGGCGGTAATGATAAAGCGGCTTATTGACCACAACAAAGCCGTCGACATGTTTGATATAATTGAGATTAAACAGTAAATCCTCGCCGATGGAAATCTCGGAAGCAAATGATATGCCGTTTTGCTTCACCGTCTGGGCATGGTAGAGCTTATTGCAGGGCGAAATAGCGAGCCATGCTACATACAAAGAGCAGTACGCCGACCGGCCCAGAACACTGACTGCCTCTGTGCTGCTGTATACAAAATTTTGCGGCATGGCAAAATCGTGATAACCGCAGAGAGTGAGCTTGCCGTCACAGGTGTTCTCTAATAAGCAGGCAATATAATCGCTGTCCACAGTGTCGTCCGCGTCAACGAAGGCAAGGTACGCGCCGCGGCTGTTTATAATACCCGCATTGCGCGCATCGGAAACGCCGCCGTTCGGCTTGTCCACAATACGGATACGCGTATCCTTTGCCGCATATTCCTGCATCACAATTAGCGTATCGTCCGTAGAGCCGTCGTTGACCAAAAGAAGCTCAAAGTTCTGGTAACGCTGGCACAGAATCGACGCAATACAATCGCGAAGATATGCAGCCGCATTGTATGCGGGTACAATGATACTGACGAGGGCT
>URQR01000043.1 GCA_900550065.1 uncultured Eubacteriales bacterium
AGCTGCGCAGCAATCTCTTTAACAAAGTAGTTTGTATTGCATAAAAGCTCCTTCGCCCGCTGAAGGGTAAAACTGGTTAAAAGCGGCTTTAGACCGACGCCGTATGTCTTCCGTATGAGACGCGACAGGTGTTCGGGATTATAGCCAAAATGGGCCGCCGTTTTTTGAACGGTCAGCCTCGCGTCCGCGTTGATACGTGCCCACTCGTACACCTCCGAGGCGGTTTTTGACAGAGGGATATTCTGTGAAAGATTAGCGAAGGCAATCTCCGCCAGCAGATGAGTCAGCACGGATGTGGCCATATAGGGCGGGCAGTTCGGCAGCTGGCTGTAGTGGAGCAGTTCTTTAAATAGATGGGCGGCGGGAAAGTCGGGGACAAATTCGGGCAGGGGCATCCTGCCCGTTTTATTTTGCGGGGAAAAATGTACCCAGTAAAAAGAGGTCGCACCGATGCTTTGGGCGTAGCCGCCGTGTTCCTCGTGCGGCGGCAGCACGAGAAGACACCCCTTCGTGAGCGCACGCCGGACACCGCCGCTTTCTATGTAGGCGGTTCCGCACACCATAAAAATCAGTTCATATGTGGATTCTATCCGTATTGGATGCGTCCATGCGCTGTCTGTCTGAAACAGGCCCGCGCCCCGAAAGGAAACGGTAAGGTCACTCTGTGTCAGCATATCTGTTTTTCCAATCCTTTCTCTGTTTTTTGGGCTTGTAGCCTTCTTGCACTTATTATACAATACTATTAGAAAAGGTCAAGAAATTCGGAAAAACTGACAAAACGGATACGAAAAAATAATTGAAAAATGTGTCTATCATTCATATTGTTTCAGTCTAAAAATCAAATCTATATTGGAGGAGAGATGGCTATGGGACGGCAATTTGAAAAGCTGCGCCGAAACCCGGTGTTTGGCGGCAGAGAAACAGGGACTTGCTTTGACGCATATGTCAGCAAAGATGGCGAACGCTACAGAATGGACTTTTCATGGAGAAAGAAAAAGTCGCTCGCGGTCACGTTCAGTGATGATGGAATCAATTGGGATGAGCCGCAGGTTACGCTGGGGCCGGACGAAGCGTCGGGCTGGGAGGAGAATGTGAATCGCAACTGTGTGCTGAAGATTGACGGCGTATATCGAATGTGGTACACAGGGCAGGCGCGTGGCTACAGTTTTATTGGGCTTGCCGAAAGTGCGGACGGTATCCGCTTTACCCGTATAGGCAACGAGCCGGTGCTGATTCCGGAGCGCGCGTGGGAGGGCTTTTCCGTTATGAATCCGTGTGTGCTGTACACGGACGGCGTTTATAAAATGTGGTATGCGGCGGGTGAAACGTATGAACCGAATGTGCTCGCCTACGCGGAAAGCGCGGACGGCGTCCATTGGAAAAAAGCGAGTATCAATCCGATTTTTGTAGCTGACCCGGACAAGGCCTATGAAAAAGACCGTGTGGGCGGCTGTCAGGTGCTCAAGACAGACGATATGGGATATTTGATGTTCTACATCGGTTATGAAGACATCCATACTGCGCGGATTTGTGCGGCAAAGTCGTCGGACGGCAAAACGCGGTGGCAGCGTTCGCCGATGAATCCGCTCATCGTGCCGGTGTCCGGCGAGTGGGATGAAGATGCGTGCTATAAACCGACGGCCTTGTGGAACGAGGAAGAGGGAAAGTGGATGGTGTGGTATAACGGCAGAAAAAGGGACGAAGAATATATCGGTCTTGCAGAGCTAAGGCAGCGCGATTTATTTTGACGGAGGGAACATATGAAATCAATATCTTATCAAAACACAATAATTAAGCAGGGCTTTTGGAGCAAGCGCCAGCAGCGCAGCAGGAAGGTAACGGTGGAGGCGGTATGGGACCGCTTCTGCGAAACGGGGCGGGTTAGGGCGTTCTCCTGCGGCTGGAGAGAAGGCATGGAACAAAAGCCGCATGTATTTTGGGACTCCGATGTGGCAAAGTGGATGGAGGCGGCGGCATACTTGCTGGCGCAAGGGCCGGACGCTTCCCTTGAAAAACGGGTCGAGGGACTCATTGACTGCATTGAGCAAAATCAGGGTAAAGACGGCTATTTTAATATCTATTTTACCGTGTGCGAGCCACAGAAGCGTTTTACGGACCGGAACGCGCACGAGCTGTACTGTGCGGGGCATCTGATTGAGGCGGCGGTTGCCTATTACGAAGCGACGGGGCGCAGGCGGTTTTTGGACTGCATGTGCCGGTATGCGGATTACATCGAAACTGTATTTATCAAAGAAAAATCCGCCGCGTTTGCGACGCCGGGCCATGAGGAAATTGAGCTTGCACTCTTGCGGCTTTACCGTGCGACGGGGGAGACGCGCTACCGCGAGATGGCGGCGTTTTTCCTAAACGAACGCGGCGCAAACGCAAAAGACAAGGATATTATGGCCTCGTATAACGCCAAAAACACGCAGTCACACCTGCCCGTACGCGAGCAGCACAGCGCCGAGGGTCACGCAGTGCGCGCGTGCTATCTGTATACGGCTATGGCGGATTTGGCGAAGGAAACGGGGGACACGGCGCTCTTTCAAGCGTGCGAGGACATTTTTACAGACATCGTGGAAAGAAAGATGTACATAACGGGCGGAATTGGATCGAGCCATATAGGAGAGGCGTTCACAGTGCCGTACGACCTGCCGAATGAGACGGCATATGCGGAGACGTGCGCGGCTATCGGTCTGATTTTCTTTGCACAAAAGATGTTAGAGAGTACAAACGAGGCGCGCTATGCCGATATTGTGGAGCGCGCGCTCTACAATGGGATGCTGTCCGGCGTGTCGCTGGACGGAGGGGCGTTTTTCTATGAAAATCCTTTAGAAATCCGGCTGTGCAACCGTAATAGAAATGTATGTTCAAACGAACAGGAGCGGTATCCGCTGACCCAGCGCAAGGCGGTTTTTGACTGCTCCTGCTGCCCGCCCAATCTTATCCGACTGTTTGCGTCGCTGGGTGGCTACCTGTATGGGGCAGAGAACGGCACAGTATATGTGAACCAGTTTATGGACAGCGAAATGCGCATAGGAGAAATGCATGTGCGGCAGGAGACGGACTATCCCTGCAGCGGGCGGGTGACGCTTGCGGCGGAGCACGTGGACTGTCTTATGGTACGTATTCCCGCATGGTGCGCAAAGTTTGAACTCAGCGCGGCGTATACGATAGAAAACGGCTATGCAAAAATAGAAAATCCCAAAGGGAACATTGAAGTGCGTTTCGGGATGGAGCCGGTACTGCTGGAGGCACGTGCGGAGGTACGCGAAAACGCGGGCCGTGCGGCAATACAGTGCGGGCCTGTGGTCTACTGCACGGAGGGATTAGAAAACGGTGGCTTAGAGGGGCTGTACCTAAGCAAAAAGCCGGCGGCACAGGCACAGTTTGACGAATATTTTGGCGTTAATACGCTGCTTGTGAACGGTTTTCGAAAGGAGGCGGGCGAAGGACTCTATAGAAGGCTGACAGACGATGCGGCACAGGTGCAAATTAAAATGATTCCGTATTTTGGATTTGCAAACCGCAAAGAGAGCGATATGGCGGTGTGGCTGCCCGTGATATAGATAAAAGAAAAAAGAGGAACGGTTACTGTTCCTCTTTTTTTATGCGTTCTTTTATCAGTGTGCGCAGTCTGCCGCGGTCAAAGCGGAATATTCCAACGATGGTCGAACAGATGACAAATGATTCGTTGATGATTCCGGGGATGGATAGGCTTACAATATTATAAGCCAGCCATAAAGGGCTGGAAAACAGGATCGTAGTCCGCACGACAGCCGGGTCGGTCGCCGCAAAGGTGAAAGTGTTGATGATCATTGCAAAAATCGGCAAAAGTGAGAGCGGCCCCTGCCACGTTAAAAGGCCGGACGCGACAAATGCTACACAAAACAGGACGGGCCATACCTTGTTTGCGGCCCATTTTTTATCCCGATGGTAAAAGATAATGCCGCGGACGCCGGCAATGGTGTTCGTTACTGCGCCGGTCGGCGCGCCAATTAGATAAAAATGCAGCGCAAATAAGAACCCCGCCGCCGTCTGACAGAGCATGATGCGTTTATGTGTATTTTGCTGAAATGATACGGCGGAGAGCAGCAGAGCGACGAGCCCAACCGCTTGAGCAAGAATAAAATCCATATATATTCTCCGTTTTTTTATTTGCTATAATCATAGCAAAAGTTTGCTTGCCTGTCAAATTTTTTACGTTGTTGTGACAAAATCATAAAAAACATGGAAATAATGCAATATATATGATATAGTATGCACAAAAGATTTGGGGAAATCGGATTAGTAAAGGGGGAGACAATTTTGAGAAAACTGTTTTATGTTTTTGTACTCAGTTTGTCAATGTTTCTGCTTCCGGTGATTTCTTCGGCAGAAGCAGGTATATCCTGTGAGCCGATTCAGCTTGTTCAGACGCATGGATCCAGCGAAGGCAAGATTCAGGTATGCGGAAGTACGGTCGTGAAAAACCCAACCGACCAGAGTGCTGAACTGTCTATAATCCTCGCCTTTTATAAAAGCGCGGGGAGCGGGCTTGAAATGACACGGTGCAAGGTCGAGAATGAGGTGGTTTCGAGTGCGGCGAGAAACTGGTCTTTATCAATTGCGGCGGATGCCGAAGAGGGAGAAATTGTAAAGTGTTTTGTGATGCGGCCGGACACACTGGCGCCGGTGTGCAGTGCGGCGCAAGCTGTGGTTTCCGAAAACAATATGGCAAGATTTGGATTTGTATATAAGTTCGCTGTAGACGAGCAAACGCAGCAGCTGGGGCTTCGGGTCTTTTCCGACGGGGGACACAAAACGATGCTGGTTGCGCCTGACGCGAAAATAGACGGCGAGCAGTATGCGTCGGCTGTGGAAGCGAAGGCAGAGCTGGACAGACTATATCCGCAGGAAGAAAACATGTATTGGGACGACAGCGAATATGGTGCGTTTTCGATGCTCTTTTTGACAGATGAAACGGGGCAGATCACATATGTCGATACGCCGGAAATTGGTTATAGGGAGTCGGAATATACGCTTAAGCCGAGCTGGGTTTATGCGTCATTTGCGATGGATACCGATACCTGTAAAGACGGCAGGCTTTATGGGCAATTTATTGACAAAGACATCGACATCATTCATGTAGAGGGCCTAATGGATTCTTATGACAAGTATCATGAGTGCTGTGCGTATAAGATTAGGTCGGGTTATGATTATCAGTTTCTCCTTATGACAACGCAAAGCAAAGAGCCGACCGAGCAGCGCGTAACTTATATGATGGAAAAAGGGTATCCGGTCAACAACACGCCAAGCATTGTGCACGACAGACAGATGTTTGTCGTTTCGAACGTTACTCGTGTACTGGACGAGGGAGGCAGGGAAACGATCAGACTATACGGGATGCAGGAGGGCGAAAAAAAAGTAATTCAAATTGATTCGGATTATTATAGTACAAGCTTATACAACGATGTATGGGCGTTTCGGGGCAGAGGCGCTTTTGGGGCTTACCATGACCCTTACTACGATACGTATTCGGACGGGATTGTAGAGAGCGAGGAGCGGAAATTATGTATTTTTCTGCCCGGCGATATTATCCGGTATGAACTGTATGATAGAACTGGGGACGTTATCAGAGTGACGCCGACCTTCCTGTCCGACGCAAAGGTGTTTAAGGCGGACGATATGGGAAGGATGGGCCCTTCTTATACGCGTTACCGTGCCTTTGACCTTGCGGTGGTAAACCGGATTGAGGGTGATACTGCTGAACTTACATATTTAATTGACAAAAAAGATGGCGCCAACATGATTGCTACGGCAGTCATTCGGACGAATGAAGCGGGATATGTCGTATCGTCTACCAGCATGGTTGGACAGACGAATAAGTTTACGAATATACTATATGATGAGGCAAACAAGACATATTTTTTCGATACACAAACGGGTATGCGCACGGATTTAACATATGATTTAAGCAAGTTTAAGACTATGGTATATGATGTAAAAAAGCCTTATGGGCAGCAGGTATATGCTGGCACGGAGGCTGATTTATACGATACTACCGATCCGGATAACCCGGCCAGTCTTATTATCATGCAATTTAGAGGAAGATATCAGGTTACGGACGGGCCGCGCGGTATGGTAATTTTAAAGCTATAGCAGACTCGTAAAAAAAGGGGGGGCATTCCCCCTTTTTTTTATGTAATAATATTGACAAAATATATAAAAATGTTATACTGGGAAAGCAATATTATTATAGGAGAAGCACAAATGCGGTGCGTTCGTGAAGGGAAGGGTAAAACATGAAGACAGGTTTTTCAAAAGTGATTAGCTGCATTTTAGCGGTCACAATGCTGTTTGGCTGTATGACGCTTAATTTGAGCGCGGCGGCAGAGGACAGCGCGGAAAATGTATTTGAAACAAAAGACGGGTTTTTAGACCTTGAGGCGGAGGACTTAAAGTACGACAAGGGGCTTCTTGAGCTGTTAAAGTCGGACTTATACTCCGGTAAAAAAGCGTTAAGGCCGCTTAAAGAGGACAAAAACCAGCCGGCAAAGGACGCGGCAGCTGCGCTGTCGGTGCAGTTTAAGGCCGACCGTGACGGCACGTACTACATATGGATGCGCCATACGGCGTCGGTTGCAAGATCCAACGGCGGCAACCTGTGGCTGTCGCTGGGCGGCGGCAACTATAATTTTACGAATTTAAAAGCGGAGGCGGAAGCGCCCGCGTGGTTTGTTTTGGGCAAGGTGGAGCTCAAGGCCGGGGAAATCGGCTCTATGCGTATCCTTCCACGCCAGATTGTTTCGATTGGGTATGACCGCTTTATCATCAGTGCGGACGAGAACTATACGCCGACGGATAAAGATCTCGGCATCAAGGCGGCGGCAGCTGCGACGAGCTATCCGATTCCGACGCCGGCGCCCACGCCGGCAGCGATTGAGCCGGGGAAGGACGGCACGTATGACATTATTGATTTTAGTAAAGAAGACAGTGTAAAAAAGTACGGCTTTGCTTCGGGTACGGAGCATAAACAGGATACAAAGTTTACAGCACAGTGGATTCCGAACAATACGCGCGATATTCATATCGGCGACGTAAATAACGTATCTAAGTTCAACACACTCAAAATCCGTGTCTATGGAAACAGTAAGCTTCCGGTCACGTTTTTGCTCCAGTTTATGAGCAACGACCCGGACACGGAGGGCGACGACTATTACGGAAAGACGATTGTTGTCGACAAAGATGGCTGGCAGGAATTTGTTATTCCGTTTACAGAGCTGGGTAAGACCCGCTCGCCGCTCGGCTATGACCAAATCAGCCGGATTTCTCTGCGTACAAAGGGGTGGGACATTGAAAACCCGGAGGGGTCGGTGTTGTATTTTGACAAGTTCCAGCTCGTACGCGACGAAGCGATTGCGAAAGAGGAAGAATTGCTGCGGCAGGAGGAGGAAGCGCAGGCGACCTCCGACCCGAAGGATTTGTCAAAGGTGGCGGACGCGGTGTGTCTGTTCTTAGGTAACGGCCACGCCTACTCGAAGCAGCAGCGCGTTGCGATCGACCCGGACAATCCGGATGTTGTGCCGTTTACTGAAAATGACCGTACGCTCGTGCCGGTGCGCTTTATTTCCGAGCAGCTTGGCGCGGAGGTAAATTATGACGGCGCGACAGAGCAGGTGTCGGTGAAAAAGGACGGAATTGAGATTGACATGACGATCGGCTCGAACACGGTCTATAAAAATGGACAGGCGGTTACGCTGGACGTGGCGGCAAACACCTACAACGACCGTACGTTTGTACCGCTGCGCGCGTGTGCAGAGCTTTTAAACAAACAGGTATACTGGCACGACATGGGACTGATTGTAATCTCCGATAAAGAGAATATCTATGACGACGACAAAGATTTAGGCGTCCTGTATACCATTATCCAGAATATCATCTTTGACCGCCCGACGGGCGAGCAGATGATGGCAGATTTACGGGCACAGAACCCCGACGATGCGCATCCGCGCCTTTTGGCGAATGCGCAGCAGATTGCGCAGATTAAAGAGCGCGCAAAAACCGACAGTGTGCTGCAAAGCTGGATTGACAGTATCGAAAAGAGCAGCCAGGGAATTTTGGAGCAGCCGACGGTTGAGTTTATTGATAAGCTCGGCTATGACAATGGTATGCTGACTGTCGCGCGTACGGCAAAGGAAAAGTTATATAAAATGGCGTTTTTGTACCAGTTTACCGGAGAAGACAAGTACGCTGCGCGTGCGTGGAAGGAGTTAGAAGAAATTTGTTCTTGGCCGGACTGGCACCCGGGACACTTCCTTGACACGGGCGAGTTGTCTTATGGTGTATCGCTCGCGTATGACTGGTGCTACGACTACTTTACGCCGGAGCAGCGCAAGACGATTGAGGATGCGCTCCACCGAAACGCCGTTATGGACGGTATCGGGGCGTACAATGGTACGACGGACAAGATGGACAGCGGTACGCATAACCGCAGCGGCTGGACAAAGGCGACGACAAACTGGAACGCAGTCTGCAACGCGGGGCTGTTGATGGCGAGCGCGGCGATTGCGAACGTATACCCAGAGGATTGTACGACTCTGTTTGGACACATCATCAAGTCTGTGGAATTGGGCGTAAAGGATTACGCGCCGGACGGCGGCTATGCCGAAGGGCCGGGCTACTGGGAGTACGGCACGACGTACCTCGTGTGGCTCATTGCAAGTATGGACAGCGCGTTTGGCACGAATTACGGCCTGTATGAGTGGCCGGGCGTGAGCACGACGCAGTACTATGCGGCCTATGTGGACGGTCCGACGGGGACCTTCAACTACAGCGACAGCGGCTCGGGACACTTAGACGGCACAAGCTCGTTCTGGTTTGCAAAGAAAAACGGAGACCCGGATTTGGCGGGGCTGCGCTACAATAAATTAATTGAAAATGGCGGCGGCGCGTCGCCGAAGGATGTTATTTGGTACGACCCGGACAACATCAGTACGAGGGTAGAGCTTGGAAGCGACAGATTGTTTAAGGGCATCGACACGGCGTTCTTCCGGACGAACTGGACGGACAGCTCGATGGTGTTTGCCGGTTTCCACGGTGGGAAAAACAACTCCAACCACGGCAATCTTGACGTCGGCACGTTCGTACTCGATGCGGAGGGCGAGCGCTGGTTTATTGACTTGGGCGGCGACAGCTATAGCCTGCCGGACTACTTTGGCGCGGCGGGCCGCGGCACCTACTACCGCGGCCGTGCGGAGGGCCAGAACACCGTTTGCGTTAACCCGGACAAAAAAGCCGACCAGGTTTATACGGCGCGCGGGCGCATCACGGACTATGTGTCGAAGCCGAAGGGCGCGTATGCAATTATGGATATGAAAAGTGCGCTTTCTGTGCTGAAGGTGTCTGACGCAAAACGTGGTATGCTCTTTACGAACAACCGACGCGCGGTTGTCGTGCAGGACGAGATAACGCTGCTCGAGCCGGGCGAGGTGTGGTGGTTTGCGCACACACAGGCTGACATTGAGATTGCGCCGGACGGCAAGTCGGCGGTTCTGACCCAGAACGGCAAACGCATGAGTGCGGTTATCACGTCGGACAATGACGCGAAATTTACGGTGATGGATGCAGTAAAACTCCCAACGTCGCCGGCAACGCATGAGCTGGAAAACAAGAACGCGGGTATTCGTAAGCTGGCGATTCACTTGACAGGCGTGAAGGACGTCAACCTTGCTGTGACGTTCCGAATGCTTGATGAGGGCGAATCAGAACCGTCTTATCAATACAGCTATACAAAGATGGAAAACTGGCAGATACCGGACGGCGCGCTCGCGGTTCCGACCCTGACGGATGTGCGCGTAAACGGGCAGACGGTAGAAAACTTTAACCCGTTCGCAACGGACTATACCGTAATTCTGCCGTATGGTACGACGGAGGTTCCAGCGGTGGAAGCGGCTGCGTCGGAGGGGTACGCGTATACGCTCACAATGCCGGATACGCTTCCGGGGATGGCAAAAGTAAAAGTATATGACCCGAACGACACAAGTATTTCGCAGACGTACAGCGTGTTTATCCGCGCGCAGAAGGGCGTAGAGATTGTGGCGAGCCACAATCAGGAGGGGAATACGCCGGAGAACAGTATGGACGGCGACTTTGTATCGCGCTGGGCCGCGGAAGGCAGCGCGTGGATTAAATATACCTTTATAGAGCCGCGCGAGATTTCTTCCGTTTGGATTGCGTACTACAGTGCGACTGAAAAACGGAAAGCACGGCTTGAGATACAGGTGTCCGAGGACGGCGAGAACTTTGTTTCCGTGTTTAAAGGCATGAGTACGGCGTCGAAAGTCGAGCTTGAGGAGTTTAAGCTGCCGCAGCCGATGACGGTAAAGGCGGTCAAAGTGCTTGGCGATGGCAACACGGTCAACAACTGGAATGTTATTGCAGAGATAGATTTTAGATAAAATAAAAAAACTCCCATGCACTTGTGTGGGAGTTTTTTTATTTTCGCCGGAATATATTAAAATATTGACGAAGAATATAACGATATTGATATTTTGATAGATGTGATTGACAGCTTTTTATGCTTTTGTTATAATAGATATGTCATAGAGTTTGTTTTTTATTATATATTTTTATGCGTGTTTAACAAAAGTAAATACAAAATTTTTTTAGGAGGAATTATTATGGCAAAAAAGTGTTTGGCAATGCTTTTATGCGTCGCGATGGTATTATCGCTCTTTACGCTGCCGGCCGTTTCTGCGGCGGAAGGCGATTTGTTCAGCGATGATTTTGAAAATCGCGGCGACGTTGGCACTAAGATTCCAGAGGGTGGCGGAACGAACTGGGACGCGAATTGGGGTCCGGTCGTTGTCGGAGTCGACCCGATGAATCCGAACAATAAGGTGGCGGAGTACCTCGCTTCCGAAACCCAATCATATCCGCCGCTGCATAAAAAAGTAGCAATGGCGGTAGGGACGACGACGCTGTTTTCTGGAAGAGTGTTGCTGCATGATTCTGCGGTGGCGGAACCGAGCTTCTACCTGGAGATGCGCAATTCTTCAAATGATGCTGCGGCTAACCGGAAGACGCTTATAAACTTATCTACGAGCAAAATTGAGTTTATGTCTGACAGAAGCACCAGCTATGGCAGTGTTGTGGCGGACAAATGGATTGAATACAAGCTTTATATTACGCCGGGTCTTGAAGGGGAAAACACCAAAATCCTTGTTGTCCTTACCAGTGCGGACGGTACGGGGCTTAAAGATAAAGACGGCGCATTGACGGATACTATCAGCTTGGAAAGTGAAGCTGTTTTAGACAATATCGCTATATTTACGAACAAGATGGGCAAAATTGTACATAACACGAATATTCCGTATAAAGCAGATGATAATTCGGCGCGCGTATACCTTGACGACGTAAGAATCTACAACACGGCTTCGCTCTCGTCGGACGCGACGCTTTCGTCGCTGTCGTACAACGGTACGCCGATTGCGGAGTTTGACCCGGCGAGGACGACGTATAATGTCCGTCTGGAAACCGACGTAGAGTCTGTGTCTTTGACGGCGGTGAAGAACGACTCCGCTGCGCAGGAGCCGGTGTACAGCACGGGTGCACTGACAGAGTTTCCGGGCAGCATTGTCGTAACGGTTACGGCGGAGTCCGGCGTGAAGAAGTCCTATACGGTGTTCTTTACGCGTAAGGCGAGCGGCGACGAAATGGCTGCTGATATTATGCAGACGAAGGGCAATGTCGGTGCAATGGCGACGATTATTTCCGACGACGGCGTAATTTCGAGCGGGCAGATTTTGGATGAACTGACACAGAAATATGAAATTCCGGTTTCCTGTGCAGGGATTGTAAGAAACTCGTTTACAGGCGGCAATCTGGCAAAATGGCAGGAAATTGAGAGCCACGGCTGGATTGAGATGATCAACCATTCATGGACGCATCCGGACCGCATGAGCGACAACGAAGCCTATAAGGATGCGCTTTGTGTAGGTACAAACATAAAGTGTAACTCTGAAGAAGGATTGAAAATGGAGCTTGTCGACTCCAAGCAATATTTTGAAGAAAACTTTACGACGGACGCAATCAGTTTTGCTGCGCCGAATAACTCAATGTCGAAGCGCGGCTGGGAAATTATGAAACAAGAGGGCTACTACTCTGCCCGTTTGGGTGAGCGTGGCTTCAATAGTGTTTCCCCGGCGGACGGAACCGCAAAGGGCCAGTGGATGAACCTTGCTATGCAGGGGATCGGCGACAACGGGGCAGGTACGAAGGAACGCAACGCATGGGTTGATACGGTTGTTAAAAATGGTCAGTGGCTCGTTGAAATGTGGCACAATGTCGGTTCGGGCGGCTATCAGCCGATTTCAAAGGCAGATG
>URQR01000044.1 GCA_900550065.1 uncultured Eubacteriales bacterium
CGCACTTTTGCACCAACTCGCGGTAATGCGGCAAGCAAAAGCCCGCACAAGCGTTGAATTTCTCCCGAAACGCCTGCTCCTTATCCCACAGATAGAAAACTACGTCCAAATACCGCTCCATCGTCGCGTCTACGCTTTTGCATACCGCACAGCCGTCTTCCGCCGCCTTTATTGCCGCACCGAGCAGAGTGCCCGCCGTGTCCGCACCGCCTTTTTTTTGAAACAGCCTACTGCGCTTTGCTGCGCCGCCGGCGATATTTGCCTCAACAGCGTCGAGCCGTCCGCGCACACTTTGCAAATGCGTATCCAGCACGAGCGCAAGGCTCAGCTTATTGGGCCGCTCCGACAGCATCGAAAAGTGGCGCGCACAGAAGCCGAGCGAGTTTGTCAGCGCCCGCGCGTCCGGCTCCATCATAGACGCGCCAAGCGTATAGTCGACCCGCTCTTCTTCAAGCCGCCGCGCCAGCGCACAAAACGGGCAGCCGTCCGCCGTGTCGAACGCTTCGTTGACCGGTATGGTGTAAATTGTCTCCTTCATCCCTTCGTATCCTTTCTTCTACTGTTGGTATATCCTTCTATCAATCCAATAAATCTGTATCCCTGTATGAAAAATCTCGCTGAATCCCTCCCATGAGAGTACGCCGCCGCATGCGCGTATCACCGCAGCCGAGGCCGCGTTACGCCTGTCGCACGACACCATAACCTTCTCAATTCCGAGCCGGTCGGCCTGCTCAAGCGCAAGGGCAAGCTGCTGTTTTGCGTACCCCTTCCCTCGCTCTGTCGGACGAATCGCATAGCCAATATGCCCGCCGCCATGCACAAGCTCGCCGCGCAGCGAATGCCGCAGCTGGAGCGTGCCGACAACTCTGCCGTCGCCTTTCCGCACGGTAAAATACGTCGTCGCCGTAACGCCCCACGGCGATGTTTTCTCGTCTAAAAACGCGTCCACAGCACGGAGCCATTCGCGGTAATCCGTATATTTTTCCAGCCCAAAGCTACCGTTGATATGCCGCTCGCCGGCGGCAAGAAACTCTCTGCGGTATTCCATCGCCCGCGCTTCGTGCTTCAGCGCAGCCTCTTCCAATATCAATCCTGCCACCTGCCGTACCCCCTTCGCCGCCTTCTGCGCGGTTTGATAAACGATGCGTTTTGTGCTATAATATTCTTGGGTGTATAATACTCTCACTCTTTCGTGTATTATAGCACACCTTACGTTATAATGAAAGTATATTTTTAAATCGGGTGAATTATATGCAAATGATAGAAAAAGGCAATTCTATCCTTTTACGCGGCGCGGAGGCGTTCGATCTAAAACAGACCTTCACGTGCGGGCAGTGCTTTCGCTGGGACGAAGCGCCGGATGGGACGTTTCGTGGCGTTCACAGCGGACGCGCACTGCGTATCGGGCAGCAGGGGGATACTGTAACCTTATATAATACAACATTAGAGGACTATCACGCACTATGGCGCAGGTATTTTGACCTTGACAGAGACTACTGTGGGATACAGGCCAAGCTGTCGCGCGACACTGTGCTGCGCAGAGCGATTCGCGCAGGGCGCGGTATCCGCCTTTTGGCGCAGGAGCCGTTTGAAACGCTGATTTCTTTTATCATATCCGCAAATAATAACATTCCGCGTATTAAGGGAATTATCGCGCGGCTCTGCGAGGCTTATGGAACGCCTATCCCCTTTGAAGGCGGTACCTGCTATGCGTTTCCATGCGCACAAACGCTTGCCGCACTTTCGCGGGAGGACCTATCGCCCCTGCGGGCGGGTTTTCGCGATAAATATATCATAGATGCGGCACAGAAGGTTGCCTCCGGCGCGGTGAATTTAGCGACAATTTATGATATGGATTATGGCACGGCGAAAAATGAGCTGAAAAAAATTAACGGCATCGGAGACAAAGTCGCGGACTGTGTGCTGCTGTTTGGCTTTGGAAAACACGATGCGTTTCCTGTCGATGTTTGGGTTCGGCGTATTTTAGACTACTATTACCCGGGCGGCACACACCGGACAGACGCAGCGGCGTTTGCTCGCGAACGGTTCGGCGCGCTCGGCGGCTATGCGCAGCAATATTTGTTTTACTATGCACGCGAAAATAAAATCGCGTGCGAAAATAAAATCGCGCGCGAAAACAAGATTGCAAAATAACGTTGATTTTTGCGTCGGATTACTATATAATATACAGAAGTACTCTTTTGCCGCACAGCGGCTCGGTTTTCTGCGCTTTAGAAGAACCCGCTGTCGGGGCGCAGCCCCTTTGGGTTTGCGCTGAATTATATGATGATAAACAATATAAATTTGGAGTGAATTTGATGAAAAATGTTTTCGACACATTAAAAGAACGCGGGCTTATCGCCCAGATGACACATGAGGAGGAAATCCGCGACCTGCTCGGAAAGGAAAAGGTCACATTTTATGTCGGCTTTGACCCGACAGCGGACAGCCTGCACATTGGGCATTTTATGCAGCTTATCGTAATGAAGCATATGCAGAACGCCGGTCACCGCCCAATTATCCTGCTCGGCGGCGGTACGACGATGGTCGGTGACCCGACCGGCAAGGCGGACATGCGCCCGATGATTACACAAGAGGTTATCCAGCATAACGCGGACAACTTTAAGGCGCAAATGTCGAAGTTTATCGACTTCGACGACGGCAAGGCAATTATGGTCAACAACGCCGATTGGCTCTTAAAACTCAATTATGTAGACTTTCTGCGCGAGGTCGGCGTTCACTTCTCTGTAAATCGAATGCTGACGGCGGAATGTTTTAAGACGAGAATGGAGCGCGGTCTTTCATTTTTAGAGTTTAACTATATGCTCATGCAGGGATACGACTTCTACAAGCTGCACAAGGAATATAACTGTAAAATGGAGTTCGGCGGCGACGACCAGTGGTCGAACATCTTAGGCGGGATCGAGCTTATCCGCCGTAAGGACGGCGCACAGGCGTACGGCATGACCTTTACCCTGTTAACAACCTCAGAGGGGAAAAAGATGGGCAAAACGGAAAAGGGCGCGCTCTGGCTCGACCCTGAAAAGGTGTCGCCGTACGATTTTTACCAATACTGGAGAAATGTAGACGACAAAGACGTTATTCGTCTGCTCAAGCTCGTGACCTTCCTGCCAATTGAGCAGATTGCGGAGTATGAGAAGTTAGAAGGACAGGCGCTCAACGAGGTAAAGTGCCTGCTGGCCTATGAAGTAACAAAAATGGTGCATGGCAAGGAGGAAGCCGACAAGGCAAACGCCGCGGCAACGGCAATCTTCGGCGGCGGTGCAAACAGCGCCAATATGCCTTCTACAACAGTTGAAAAGGCCGACATCGGCGACACGGTCAACGTGCTTGACCTGCTTGTAAAGGTAGGACTTATCCCCTCTAAGGCGGAAGGCCGCCGCCTCGTGCAGCAGGGCGGGCTGAGCATTGACGGAGAAAAGGTCACCGACCCAGCGTTTAATATAACGGCGGACATGCTCGGCGGCGACGGAATCGTGATTAAGAAGGGCAAAAAGGTATTCCATAGGATTTCTTTTTAATGATACAAAACGGAGGAGAACGCCATGAGCCGGACAGATGAATTATTTATCGACATGTGCAAAGACATTTTAACAAACGGCACATGGGAAAAGGGCAACGTGCGCCCGCATTGGGAGGACGGCGCGCCCGCCTATACAATTAAAAAATTCTGCGTGGTCAACCGCTACGATTTATCGCGCGAGTTTCCGCTCCTGACGCTGCGCCCCATCAATTTAAAGGGTGCGGTTGATGAGATTTTGTGGATATGGCAAAAGAAGTCGAACAATATCCATGCGTTGAACAGCCATATATGGGATAGCTGGGCCGACGAAGCGGGCAGCATTGGAAAGGCGTACGGCTACCAGCTCGGTGTGAAACATAAATATAAAGAGGGCATGTTCGACCAGGTTGACCGTGTACTCTACGACTTAAAACATAATCCGGCAAGCCGGCGCATTATAACAAACCTGTACAACCATGCGGACCTGTCGGAGATGGCGCTCTATCCCTGTGCGTACTCGATGACGTTCAATGTTGCGGACGGGCGGCTAAACGCAATCCTCAACCAGCGCTCACAGGATGTGCTCGCGGCAAACGCGTGGAATGTGTGCCAGTATGCCGCGCTCGTGCTGATGTTTGCACAGGTGAGCGGCCTTACGCCCGGCGAATTTGTGCATGTTATTGCGGACGCGCACATCTATGACCGGCATGTACCGATTATTGAAGAATTAATCAGCCGGCCGGCGCACCCGGCTCCGGTTGTGAAGCTGAACCCCGATGTGTCGGATTTTTATCAATTTACAGTAGATGATTTTGTGGTAGAAAACTATGTGACGGGCGAAAAAATCGGAAGATTTCCGGTCGCCGTTTAAGGAGAAGAGATGAATCTAATTGTTGCGGTAGATCAAAACTGGGGCATTGGCAAGGACGGTACAATGCCGTGGCACATCAGCGCGGACATGAAATACTTTCGGGAAAAAACGCAGGGCAAAACCGTGCTCATGGGGCGTAAAACGCTGCAGTCTTTTCCGGGCGGGCGGCCTTTGCCGAACCGGAACAACATTGTGCTCTCACGCGATAAGACATACCTCGTAGAGGGTGCTTTTGTCGTCAACAGCTTAAACAAGCTGATTGAATATAAAAACTTTGACGATGTTTTCGTGATTGGCGGCGGCACGCTGTATGAGGCGCTGCTCCCCTATTGCCGGTACGCATATGTAACCAAAATCGGCGCGGCGTTTGACTGTGACACGCACTTCCCTGATTTGGACGCAATGGATACGTGGGAATTAATTGACGCGGGCGAGCCGCTCGTCGAAAATGGGATTCCGTTTTCGTTCACCGTCTACAAAAACCATTTGGTCGAGACACAGATACCCATAAACGCAGAAGCAAAGGAGGAAACGATGAAGGATTATAACGAGGAATTGCCGCCAATCGAAACCGTAGATTTTAACGACCTTGTCCTGCTTGAAGAGGTTGACAACGACTTTGAAGCGGATGTAAAGCTCTCTTTGCTGCGTTCCTGCTCTATCAGAGCGTATAAGCGGTATTCCCAGTTTGCCGCCGTTGCGAAAATATACTGTGGCAGCTCCAATATGGGCGTGATGATTTATGTGCCGAAGGCGGACGCGGAAGAAGCAAAAAAAATTCTTGCCGCCCCGTTTGACAGCTCGGAGCTATATCAGGACAATTAACAAAAAGGACGGTGGCCATGAAAGAAGTATTGCTTTTTACGGACGGCGCGTGCAGCGGTAACCCCGGCAAGGGCGGCTACGGCGCGATTTTAAAATACGGCTCGTTTGAAAAGGAATTAAGCCGCGGCTTTGTGAGTACAACCAACAACCGGATGGAGCTTTTAGCGGCTATCGTTGGGCTCGAGACGCTCAAAGAGCCGTGTAAGGTCGAACTATACAGCGACTCGAAGTATTTGGTTGATGCGGTAGACAAGGGCTGGGTGTATAATTGGAAAAAGAACGGCTGGAAGAAGAGCGACAAAAAGCCCGCGATGAACGTTGATTTATGGGAACGGTTTTTGTCTCTCATGGATATGCACCATGTCACGCTGCACTGGGTCAAGGGGCACAACGGACATCCGGAGAACGAACGCTGTGACCGGCTCGCAGTATTGGCATACATGGGCGATTCTCTATATGAGGATAAAGGCTTTGTCAGCCAGTAATTCTATCGGACTTTTGCAGAGCAAAAGTTTAAAAAAATATGTTATAAATCTGCCTCTGCGGTAAATACTATTTACCGTCAGAGGTTTTTTTGTTTTCAAAAACCTAATTATAGCAAGTATATATTGCAGCAAGTATGAGATGGAAGGACTGGACACAATTATGACAGTAGCAGTACAAAAAGGGCTGGAACACCTTACGGAAGCACTGCGTGGCTATGGGTTTGACGTGGTTGTATACGGCGAGTATCAATACCCGGTCGACGCACTCGTCTACATGGGCGAAAAAATGCCCATGGGTGAAAGTACGCCGCTCACACAGTCGGTGAGCAGTGCAAACCATGCGCACCACGGCGTATTTATGATTAACGCGCGCGG
Organism: uncultured Eubacteriales bacterium; assembly: GCA_900550065.1. GTDB lineage: Bacteria > Bacillota > Clostridia > UBA1381 > UMGS1253 > Aphodoplasma. The sequence continues at coordinate 6,080 of URQR01000044.1, forward strand.
TAAAAGTGCGGACGAAATCGCACAGATTTTGAATCGGCGCACGTATACGCCCCTGTTTTAATTCGAGTCAGCACATCATAAAACGGGCAGGTTGCATAAATTTTCGATATAGAAAAACACCGCTTTGTATGGCTTGCCCAAGCGCGAGTAAGTTATTCCTAACTTGTGATTTGTATTTCAAAAACTTGTGCGATTTTTATTGAAAAAAAGCAGATTTAGGTATATAATAAGTCTCAGCCAAACAATGGCTGTGTTATTTTTGTACCGATTCACCGTAATTTCTATACAAAGGAGGTCTGATTCGTGACCAATAAAATATATATGGACAACGCGGCGACTACACCGCTTAAACGCGAAGTACTCGACGCTATGATGCCTTATTTGACGGAGGAATACGGCAATGCCTCCTCCATTTACGCGACCGGCCGGGACGCACGCAGCGCACTCGACGAGGCGCGGCAGACAGCAGCAGACGCGCTCGGCGCAAAAGCAAACGAGATTTACTTTACCTCCTGCGGCTCTGAGGCCGACAACTGGGCCATTAAGGGCGTCGCATACGCGCATCAAAATAGAGGGAAACACATTATTAGTACGCAAATCGAGCACCACGCGGTTTTGCATACGCTGCAATATCTCGAAAAACAGGGGTTTGAAGTTACATACCTGCCTGTTGACGAGTACGGCTTAATCAGCTTAGACGATTTAAAAGGGGCAATTCGGACGGACACCATCCTGATCACTATGATGTTCGCAAACAATGAGATTGGGACGATTGAACCCATAAAAGAAATCGCCCAGATTGCGCACAAGCATAAAATTATTTTCCATACCGATGCGGTACAAGCGGTCGGCCATGTGCCGATTGACGTAAAAGATTTGGGCGTTGACCTGCTTTCCCTGTCGGCACATAAAATCTACGGGCCGAAAGGCGTCGGCGCGCTCTATATTAAAAACGGCGTCAAGCTCGACACGTTTATGCATGGCGGCGCGCAGGAGCGCGGTAGGCGCGCGGGGACGGAAAATGTCGCCGGAATCGTTGGGCTTGCAAAGGCGCTTGCGCTTGCGGCGGCGGACTTGGAGCAAAATATTGCACATCTGACAAGTCTGCGGGACAGGCTGATTGACGGCGTTCAAAAGCAGATTCCGTTTTGTCGTTTAAACGGGCATCCGACAAAGCGGCTGTGTAACAATGTGAACTTTTCATTTCAGTATATCGAGGGGGAATCCCTTTTGCTGATGCTTGATATGAAAGGCGTAGCGGCCTCGAGCGGCAGCGCGTGTACGTCCGGCTCGCTCGACCCGTCGCATGTGCTCTTGGCGATTGGTCTGCCGCACGAAATCGCACACGGCTCGCTGCGGCTCAGTATCGGTGACTTTACAACAGAAGAAGATGTGGACTATGTGCTCGAGGTACTCGGGCCGATTGTACAGCGTCTGCGCGAGATGTCGCCGCTGTACGAGGAAGTGGAAAGGGGCGTTAAGCATGTATAGTGAAAAAGTATTGGACCATTTTTCTAACCCGCGCAATGTTGGGGAAATCGAAGACGCGAACGCAGTCGGACAAGTCGGCAACGCGAAATGCGGCGATATTATGAAAATTTACATGAAGATTGAAGATGATACCGTTAAGGATATTAAGTTTAAGACGTTTGGATGCGGCGCAGCGGTTGCGACCAGCTCAATGGCGACAGAGATGGTAAAGGGCAAAAGCGTCGACGAGGCGCTCTCGCTGACCAATAAGGCCGTTATGGAGGCACTTGACGGACTTCCGAGCGCAAAAATCCACTGCTCCGTGCTCGCTGAAGAAGCGATTCATGCGGCGATTGAGGATTATTATGACCGCTTAGGAATTAAAACGGATAAAGTAAAAAAGTGCAGCGGCTGTTGCAGCGACTGTCACGTACATGAGGAGTAAAAAACAAAAAATACCGGCAAAACTTTGCCGGTATTTTTTATTTACAAATGCGATTTCATCCGATATAATCAGAATAAGAAATTTATTATAAAGGAGCTATCGTATGTTTAACGGACTTGGTATGAATTTAGGAAATCTGTCACGCTTATCTAATGCAAAATCGCGCTCAATCAGCCCCGAAAACTTCACGGGCGAAAAGGGGCGCGGCGGTATGGCGACAGAAGGTACAGGAAAGGAAATGGCGCGCGACCTCGGCACCGGCTGGAAAATTTCACCCAGTATCATCATCGGAGCCGGCGAAACGGCAACAATCGCCAACATTGCTGGCAGCGGCGCAATACAGCATATCTGGATGACGCCGACAGGCGTATGGCGGCATACGATTCTGCGGATTTATTGGGACGGGTGTGATTTACCTTCCGTGGAGTGCCCCCTCGGCGACTTTTTTGCAAATGCATATCAAAATGAGTACGGTCCGCTTTCGTCACTCGCAGTCTGCGTGAATCCGCGCAGCGCGCTCAACTGTTACTGGGAAATGCCATTCCGAAAAGGCTGCCGTATGACGGTCGAAAATATATCAGAGGAGGAAATGGTGCTGTATTACCAGATTGACTATACCGAAACGGAGGTACCGGACGACTGTGCCTATTTCCATGCACAGTTCCGCCGCACAAACCCGGTTCCCTATAAGGAGGTCTATACCATCTTAGACGGCGTAACCGGCAAGGGACAGTATGTTGGAACATATATGGCGTTTGCGCCGCACGACAACGGCTGGTGGGGCGAGGGCGAGATTAAGTTTTATTTGGACGGCGATACAGACTTTCCCACCATTTGCGGCACAGGGACGGAGGACTACTTCTGCGGCTCGTATGACTTCGATGTAGACGGGAAATACACAGAGTTTTGCACCCCGTATGCAGGCCTTTCTAAGGTCGTACAGTCAGACGGAACCTATAAGGCGCAGCAGCGGTTCTCTATGTACCGCTGGCACATCACAGACCCCATCCGCTTCGACACAGATCTTCGCGTTACAATACAGGATCTCGGGTGGCACGGAGGCGGCCGCTATTTAACACGTCAAGACGATATTGCTACGGTCGCATATTGGTATCAGACAATGCCATTTGCAGCGTTCCCGCCTCTTCCGGATAAGGATAGGCTCGAAATTTTATAAGGGCAGTAAAAATCCCCACTATAGTGGGGATTTTTTTATACAACCATATCAGTCGTCAAAGACGGCCTCAACCGTTACAGGCTTTTTCTTTTCTGCTTTCTCAGCCTTTTTCTGGTTGATTTTTTCATTCACCTTTTCTACAAGACCGGGAACCATATCAAGAATCCTGTCAATCGGGTTATTCGCCTGCTCAATCGGCAAAAGCTTAATCTGTCCCTGTCCCACGACCATAAACGCCACCGGCGAAATCGAAACGCCGCCGCCGCTGCCGCCGCCAAACATTGCCTCCGCCTCGTTTTCCTTTTTACCAAACTCGCTGCCGCCGGCTGCAAAGCCGAACCCTACCCTCGAAATCGGGATAATAACGCTGCCGTCCGGCGTCTCGACAGGCGCGCCCACAATTGTGTCCACGTCTACCATTTCCTTGATGTTCTGCATCGCAGTTGACATCAGCCCGTCAATCGGATGATTACCCATAAAATACACCGCCTTTTCTTTACTGTTTATTTATATTTCTAACTTTTCTATGAATCGCGAAAAGCATTACTAACACTCTAATAATATGCGCAGGCGACAAACAAAATATGCTTTTGATATATAAATCTGCACATTGCTTGTCAAAATGCGGATTCACCGCAATATCCATATCGTCCTTTCGAAGCGACAAATGATTGTAAATCATACTTGCAAACCCATACACGACACCATACGCCACGCCAGCGGCAATCCCTGTTTGCGCTGCATCTTCAAATCCAAAGTCAAGATGCACCGTCAAGTTCCGGCATCGCGCCCGGTCACGCAAATAAGTAAATACATCCTCTATGTCCGCCTTAATTAAATCATATATATCCTTTACCCTGCCTATTTGCTCCATAAACTGCGAAAAGCCAAATTCATCACTTTTTTTCTCGCTGTCCTGCCCGCCGCTTTTATTTTTGTGCATTTTGCCATCTCGCACCGCGTCTGCAGTGTTTTTTTCGTCCTTCCTGTCCCCTTCTTCGGTCTTTTTCTTTTTGTCACGGATTAGGCGGATATGGCACACCCGTACCTGAAACTTCTGCCCTTTATGCGCTACGCTTGCTGCATATTCAAATTCAATCGGCATCCGTTTAAACGCCAGCGCCGTAAGTACGGCCAACACCGCAGCAATACAGCAAAGCCAAACAATCCACATAAAAACTGTCCTCTCCCACAACACGGCAGCCGCACAGCGTCAAATATCAATCTTGAGCTGGTTTTCGTCCTCTTCCTCGTCCAGCGGCAGCGTCTGCGCCACATCGGGCAGGTCCGCAAGCGTCCGAAGCCCAAACATGCGCAAAAACTCCTGTGTCGTGCCGTACAAAATCGGCTTGCCCGGCGCGTCGAGCCGGCCGCGCTCCTCCACGAGTCCGCGTTCCACAAGGCGCTGCACCGCACCGTCGCTGTTCACGCCGCGAATAAATTCAATTGTACCGCGCGTTACAGGCTGGTTATACGCAATAATGCTGAGCGCTTCAAACGCCGCACCCGACAGCCCCTGCTGCCGCTTCATTCCCGCCATCGCCTGCACATACGTATAATATTCCGGCCGCGTACAAATCTGATACCCGCCGTCAATCTCAATAATCGCAAAGCCGCGTTTCTGCTCGTTGTAAAACGCTGTCAGTGCGCCAATTTGCTCTTGTACCGTCTGTTCGTCCTCTTCAAGTATCTGCGCAAGTTTATCCGTCCGGACGGCCTCCCCCGCCGCGAACAAAATACTCTCAATAATCCCCTGCAAATTCTTCTCCATCTATAGTATCCCCACTTATTCCTTCGCTTAAAACAATGTCTTCTCCTTCGTCGCGTAAAAAAATCCGGCTTTGCCGCACAAGCTCCAGCAGAGCAAGGAACGTCGCCACAAGCTCCGGCTTTGTCTCGTCCTTTGCAAACAGCGCACGAAACGTCACCCGGCGCTTGTTTTGTATCAGCCCAATGATGCCCGACGCCTTATCGCGCACGGAAACCACCTTTCGCTTCACAATACCGTCAAACGTCTTCTTCGGCGGCGGCTCACGCCGTCTGGTTCGCTCCACCACGTCATAAAATGCTTCCATCAGCTTTTCGAGCGGATAGCTGTCCGGCGGCGGGGCCGAAAGCGGCTCTACCTCGTCCGGCGCTTTAAAAAACATATATTTATAGTAAAATTCCCGCTCCTTAAGCTTTTCGGCCGCCTGCTTACACTTTTGATACTCCAAAAGCCGCGCGGCAAGCTCCGCGCGCGGGTCTTCCTCATCTTCGTCCTCCTGCTTCGGTAGAAGCATCTTCGATTTGATATACAAAAGCTGCGCTGCCATCACACAAAACTCGCTCGAAACCTCTAAGTCCATTTCGCGCATCAGCGCGAGCGCCTCAAAATACTGCTCCGTAATCGACGCAATCGGGATATCGTAAATACTGACCTTGTTTTTACTAATCAAGTGCAGCAGCAGGTCGAGCGGCCCTTCAAATACCGCAAGTTTAAACGTTAGCTTGTCCATTGTTATTTACTCCACTCCTGTACTTGCTTATCCAAATAAGCCTGAAAAAAATCCAAAAAGCCATATGATTGGTGTAGTAATCACCTTAGCAGCCCCGTTCATCAGATAACCGATTGGTACGTCCAACACGCCCGTTACCAAAACGATAAACAAAATAAAAAGCCCATACCGCTCAAAATTCAAAATAAAGTTATACGCCTTCGCTGGTAAAAACGAAAACAACACCTTCGAGCCGTCAAGTGGCGGAATAGGAATCAAATTAAACACACCGAGACTAATATTCAGCGCAAAAAACATTTCCGCCATATTAAATAAAGCTTGATACGCAATCGAAAAATTACTTTGCATAATTGCCGGATTCTGCTGCAATATTATCATCATGGAAAGATACACTATGTATCCTACAATCGCCATTAAAAAGTTCGATACCGGCCCGGCGAGCGCCACCAGCGCGCTCCCGGAGCGAAACTTTTTAAAATTGTGCGGATTAAACGGTACAGGCTTTGCCCAGCCAAACCCGACAAGCAGCATACTCAGCGTACCAATTGGGTCTAAGTGCTTAACCGGATTTAAGGTAACGCGTCCCATCATCTTTGCCGTTGGGTCGCCCAATTTATACGCCATCCAGCCGTGCGCCGCCTCATGAACCGATAAAGCGAGCAATA
>URQR01000045.1 GCA_900550065.1 uncultured Eubacteriales bacterium
TATCCCCGCCAGAAGCTGGACAATATCTTCGGCGAGTATATCTCCAAGCTGGGGCTGACCGGCTGCATCACCGGCCATCTGTGCTTCGGCGACACCGGCACCAGCAAGGGGAAAACCATCCGCACCCTGATGGAGAAGTACCATATCACCTCCTGCGCCTACATCGGCGACACCCAGGGGGATTACGAGGCCACGGTGGAAGCGGGCGTCCCCTTCCTCTGGGCAAGTTACGGCTTCGGCACCCCGGCAGGGTACGCCGGGAGAATCGACAGCTTTACGGATTTGCTGAAGCTGTAAACGTTACGGAGGTTCCATGAGTATTTCCATCGACACTTACTGCCTGCAATGCCTTCTGCGGCGGAACATCGCCCTTGCCCAGACGCTGGGGACGGAGGAGCAGGCAATCGCCTTTGCCAAAGAGATTATGAAGCTGTATCTGGCCGCGCCGGAGGGGGTGTCCTCCCCGTGGTTCGGGCCGCAGATCGCCGACCTGCTTCACGATATGTACGGCCTTGACTACGACCGTTTCCGTCAGGAAAAGCTGGATTCCAACCACTTCGTGCTGGAGCGGCTTCCCGCAATCCGGGAGAAGGTCACCGCCGCCAAAGACCCGGTTTTCGCGGGACTGCAATTTGCCATTCTGGGGAATTATCTGGACTTTTCCGCCTTGCAGGGGCAGGTCAGCTTTGAAAAGCTGGCGGATGTGCCGGCGAGCGAGGTTTTGCCGGGCGGCGGCGCACAGCTCGTTAACTTTTGGGGCGGCAGCTCGTTTAAATTTCTACTCACGAATATTCTGCTGACGAGCATTGGCGTTTGGGGCTTGCCGCAGATGGTGCATAAATATTACACAATCAATGATGAATCGCAGATTAAAAAAGCGACGGTTATTTCCACTATATTTGCACTTGTGATTGGCGTTGGCGCGTATCTGGTCGGTTCGACGAGTCATTTGTTCTTAGAAGCCGCGCCAAACGGTGCGCCGGTGGTCGGCTATGACAATGTTATGCCGACGATTTTAATGCAGGCGCTCACGGGTAATGTATGGCTCAACATTTTACTCAGCGTGATTATGCTGCTTCTGTTGTCGGCATCAATGTCGACGCTGGCGGCGATTGTGCTAACCTCGAGTTCGGCGATTTCGGTAGATATTATTAAGGTTGTGAAGCCGGGTATCAGCGACAAGAGCCAGATGCTAATTATGCGTCTGCTGTGCCTGTTGTTTGTGGTACTGTCGTTTGTTTTTGCGACGCTGAACATTTCGTTTATTGTTAATATCATGTCCTTTTCATGGGGCGTTGTGGCCGGCTCCTTTATTGGGCCTTACATCTGGGGACTGTACTCGAAAAAGGTTACAAAGGCGGGCGCGTGGGCCGGTACCTTGTCCGGACTTGTTGTGGTTGGCGTACTGCTTGTGATATTTACGGCTACGAGCGGATTTGACGCGGCGAAGGCGCTTGCGCCGGAATTCGGCGTAGCGGCGATGGCGGTTTCGCTCATTGCTGTACCAGTGGTTAGCCTGTTTACGAAAAAGCCGGATCAGGCAATTATTGATAAGTGTTTTGAAAAATAATGTAATTTAGAATAATTTCCTGTAATTTTTGATAGAGTGGATTGGAGAGAGAAGCCATGATTTGGAACGAGAAAATAGAGTGTGCGGATAGAGCCTTTTTTGATAAGCTGACGATAGAGCGGCTGCAAGACCTTGTGAAGCGCTGCTATGAAAATGTGCCTTTTTATAAGAAGGCATTGGACAACGCAGGTGTCAAGCCGGAGGATATTAAAACGCTGGCTGACTATCAAAAAGTGCCGTTTACGGTAAAAACGGACCTGCGCGACAACTATCCGTATGGGCTATTTGCCGTTCCACAGCGTGACATCGTGCGTATCCACGGTTCATCCGGCACAACGGGCAAGCCGATTATTGTCGGCTATACAAAAGGCGACCTTGATGTATGGAAGGAATGTATCTCACGTCTGATATATATGGCGGGCGGCAGCGCGGATGATATCGCGCAGATTTGCTTTGGCTACGGCCTGTTCACAGGCGCGTTCGGTCTGCATCAAGGGTTGGAAAACGTCGGGGCGACGGTGATTCCGATGTCGACGGGCAACACGGAAAAGCAGCTCATGATTATGAAGGATTTGGGGACAACGCTGCTCGTTGCGACGCCGTCTTACGCAATGTATATTTCCGAGGTAATGGAGGAAAAGGGCTATAAGCCGGAGGACTTTAAGCTTCGCGTCGGAATGCTCGGCGCGGAAGGGCACACAGAGCAGATGCGCCGCGAAATTGAGAAGCGGCTCGGCATTAAAGTAACCGAAAACTATGGCCTTAGCGAGGTTATGGGCCCGGGTGTATGCGGCGAGTGTGAATATCAGGACGGGATGCATATCAACGAGGACCACTTCTTGATTGAGATTATTAACCCGGAAACGGGCGAAGTGCTGCCGGACGGCGAAAAGGGCGAGGTCGTGATTACAACGCTGACCAAAGAAGGAATCCCGATGCTGCGCTACCGTACGCGCGATATCTCGTATATTATGACAGAGCCGTGCAAGTGCGGCCGTACGACGAAGCGGCTTGCTAAGATTCAGGGCCGCAGTGACGATATGCTGATTATTAAGGGAGTCAACGTCTTCCCGTCGCAGGTGGAGAGCGTGCTCGTTGGGATGGACCACATTAGCCCGCACTATTTGCTTGTTGTGACGAAGAAGGGTTATACCGACGCGCTGGAGATACGTGTTGAATTAGCGGATGAGTCGCTGTTGGAGAAGTTTTCTGCGCTTGAAGAATTGGAAAAAACAGTGAAGCAGAAAATTCACACGGTGCTCGGCATTGACGCGAAGGTGCGCCTTGTTGAGCCAAAGAGCATCGAACGGTTCGTCGGGAAGGCGAAGCGTGTGCTTGATTTGCGCAATGAACAGCAAAAGTAAGAATTGCGGCACATAAGTAAGCGACGGATTGAATCAATGAAAATTACAGGGGTGAGGTCATGAAAAAATTAATGCTCGGTAACGAGGCGGTTGCCCGCGGCGCATATGAGGCCGGGGTAAACGTTGTGTCGTCCTATCCTGGGACACCAAGCACAGAAATTACAGAAAATATTGCAAAATATGATGAGGTATACAGTGAATGGGCGCCGAACGAGAAGGTCGCGCTCGAGGTTTCGATTGGTGCGTCGTTTGCTGGTGCGCGTGCGATGAGCTGTATGAAGCACGTCGGCGTCAATGTTGCGGCGGACCCGCTCTTTACGGTGAGCTATACGGGTGTAAACGGCGGCCTTGTAATCTGCGCGGCGGACGACCAGGGGATGCATTCGTCGCAGAACGAGCAGGATTCGAGGAATCTTGCCGCTGCGTCAAAGGCGGCAATGCTTGAGCCGGCGGACAGCCAGGAGTGTAAGGACTTTACGAAGCTGGCGTTCGACATCAGCGAGGAGTACGATACGCCGGTGATGCTGCGCCTTTCAACGCGTATTTCGCACTCGCAGAGCTTAGTAGAGCTTGGCGAGCGGGAGGAGCGCGCGCGTAAGGAATATGTGAAAAATCCGGGCAAGTACGTGATGATGCCAGCGATGGCAAAGGCGCGCCACGTTGTCGTGGAGGAGCGTCTCTGTAAATTGACAGAGTTGAGCGACAAGCTCGCGAAAGCGGAGATTCACACAGATAAAATCGGCGTAATTACGGCCGGTATCGCGTACCAGTACGCGAAGGAGGCGCTTGGCGACAGTGTTTCCTATTTGAAGATAGCGATGGTGAATCCGCTTCCGGTGGAGGCTGTGAAAGCCTTTGCGGCGAAGCATGAGAAGATATATGTAATAGAAGAACTTGATCCGGTGATTGAGACACACTGCAGGGCGCTTGGCCTTGACGTAATCGGCAAGGAGGCATTTACGCTGCTTGGCGAGTATACTGCGCCGATGATTGCGAAAGCGATTTTAGGGAAAGAGACGCCGGAGCTGCTCGAAGCAGGGGAGCAGACGCCGGTACGTCCGCCGGTGATGTGCCCGGGCTGTCCGCACAGAGGGATGTTCTATGTGCTCAAAAAGCTCGGCCTTACGGTGAGCGGCGACATCGGCTGCTACACGCTCGGCGCGCTTGCGCCGCTGCAAAGCATTGACGCGTGCGTCTGCATGGGTGCAAGCATCGGCATGGCGCATGGTATGGAAAAGGCTGCGGGCGCAGACTTTAGAAAGAATACCGTTGCGGTCATTGGTGATTCGACGTTTATCCACTCCGGCATTACGGGGCTGATTGACGTGGTGTACAACAAAGGTAACAGTACGGTAATTATCCTCGATAACTCGATTACGGGCATGACGGGCCATCAGCCGAACCCGACGACGGGCTTTACGATTAAAAACGAGCCGACGAAGCAGGTCAACCTTATTACATTGGCACAGGCTGTCGGCGTGAGCCCGGAGCATATCCGCGTGGCGGACCCGTTCGATTTAGACAATTTTGAAAAGGTTGTAAAGGAAGAAACAGCGGCGGACGAACCGTCGGTAATTATTTCGCAGCGGCCGTGCGCACTGCTAAAGTTCGTAAAATATGACGGTTGCTGTGAAATTACGGATAAGTGTAAAAAGTGTAAAATGTGCTTAAAGCTCGGCTGTCCGGCAATCACGAACAAAGACGGCGTAATTTCAATTGATACATCGCTGTGCAATGGGTGCGGCCTGTGCCAAAATATTTGTAAATTCGGCGCAATTGAGAAAGTAGGTGGAAGCGATGCGTAAGGTGAAAAATGTGATGATTGTCGGCGTTGGCGGACAGGGCACGCTTCTGGCGAGCCGGATTTTGGGCAATGTTGTTGTCGCGGAGGGCTACGACGTAAAAATGTCGGAGGTCCACGGCATGGCGCAGCGCGGCGGCAGCGTCGTGACATACGTGAAGTATGGCGACGCGGTGTATTCGCCGATTATTTCCGAGGGCGAGGCGGATATTATCCTATCGTTTGAGGAACTGGAGGCATACCGTTACCTGCCGTATCTGAAAAAGGGCGGCACGCTGATTGTCAATGCACAGGAGATTGATCCGATGCCGGTCATTACCGGCGTGGCACAGTACCCGGAACAGATTGTGAAAAAGCTGAAGGATAAGGCCGATGGCGTGATTGCTGTCGACGCGCTCGCGCTCGCAAACGAAGCGGGCAACAGCAAGGCGGTCAACGTTGTGCTGCTCGGCGTTTTGGCGAAAAGCAGCGATATCGGAGAGGAAAAGTGGCTGGCAGCGATTGAAAAGACTGTGCCGGCGAAGTTTTTGGATGTGAATTTGAAAGCGTTTGCGCTTGGCTATAACGCTTAATTTAGATTTTTTGATAAAGCAGAGGTGTGTGAACATGCAAAAGTATTACAACGAGCCGGCAGAACGTATGGGCCGCAGCGAGATTGAGGCGCTGCAAAGCGAGCGGCTTGTGAAGTTAGTGGAGCGCGTATATAACAATGTGCCGCACTACCGTGAAAAAATGGACGAGGCGAAGTTGAAGCCGTCGGATATTAAATCGATTGCGGACTTGTCGAAGCTGCCGTTTACGTATAAGCAGGATTTGCGCGACACGTATCCGTTCGGGATGCTGGCGTGTCCGATGGACGATATTGTGCGGATTCATGCGTCGAGCGGTACTACGGGTAAGCAGACGGTTGTCGCGTGTACGCAGAACGACATTGATATGTGGAGCGAAATTGTAGCCCGCGCGCTCGTTGCAGCGGGCGCGTCGAAGAGCTCAATGGTTCAGGTGTCGTACGGCTACGGACTGTTTACGGGCGGGCTCGGCGCGCATTACGGCGCGGAAAAGCTTGGCGCGGCGGTCGTACCGACCTCAGCGGGCAACACAAAACGGCAGATTCAGTCCATGCATGACTTTGGCAGCACACACCTTTGCTGTACGCCGTCGTATGCGCTCTTTATCGCTGAGACGATTGAGGAAATGGGGCTTGATATTAACGAGTTTAAATTGCAGGCAGGCGTGTTCGGTGCGGAGCCATGGACGGAGGAAATGCGCCGCGAGATTGAGCGGCGGCTGCATATTAAGGCATATGATATCTACGGCCTTTCGGAGATTATTGGGCCGGGCGTTTCGTACGAGTGCGAGGCGCAGGGCGGCATGCATATCAATGAGGACTATTTTATTCCGGAAATCATTAATCCTGATACGGGTGAGGTTTTGCCTGCCGGGAGCAAGGGCGAACTTGTGTTTACGACGCTGACAAAGGAGGGGCTTCCGCTCATCCGTTACAGGACACGCGATATCACGTCGCTCAACTATGAAACATGTTCGTGCGGGCGGACATTTGTGCGTATGAATAAACCGCAGGGCCGCAGCGACGATATGCTGATTATCCGTGGTGTGAACGTGTTTCCGTCACAGATTGAGGACGTATTGCTCAAAATGGGTGAAACGGCGCCGTATTATATGATTATTGTGGATCGTGTGGGGACGCGCGACACGCTGGAGATTCAGGTGGAAGTATCCGACAGCATGTTCTCCGACGCGGTACGCGGAATTGAGGAGTTGGAGAAAAAAATCCAGACAAATATTGAGAGTACGCTCGGTATCGCGGCGAAGATAAAGCTCGTTGAACCGAAGAGTATTCAGCGCAGTGAGGGGAAGGCTGTGCGCGTTATTGATAAACGTAAATTGATTGATTAAGACAAGGCGCCTATTTGGGCGCCTGTCTTCGTGTTCTAATTATATAATTAAGGAGGCCTGTAATTATGGAAATCCTCAACCACCGCGGCGGGCTTGTACGCTTCCGCGATGCGGTAAACAATAAGGACTGCGTGCGCGTCGGCTTTATCGGCGGTTCAATTACACAGGAAAGCGCGAAAATTAACTGGCCTGATTTTGTGGCTGCATGGGTTAAAAATAAGGCGATAGATAAGCCGGTTTTTATTGAAAACATTGGAATTGGCGCGACAGGGAGCGATATTGCGGCGTTCCGCTTCGACTGGGAAATGGCGGATAAGGACTGCGACTTAATTTTTGTCGAGTTTGCTGTCAATGATGAATCGCTGGATACGCACTTGCGTAACCGCAGCAGGGAAGGCCTTGTGCGTAAAATTTTGCAAAAGACAAAGGCTGATATCGTATTTGTGTATACGTATATTCAGGATATGCTGCCGGACATACTTGCGGGCGGGGTGCCGAACTCCATCGCCGAATTCGAGACGATTGCCGAGCACTACGGCATCGGCAGCGTATGGATGGCGAAGGCTGCGCTCGACATGGCGAATGATGGCCTTGTCAGCTTTGAGAATTTTCTTGGCGACGGTCTGCACCCGAATCCGCTCGGAAGCAGTATTTATGCCGGCGCGGTGACACAATTTTTGGACCGTGAGCTGAAGCTGACTTCAGCGGCCGCGCCGCGTGAAGCTGCGCCGCTGTTTGCGGACCATTGGGGAAACGCATCGATTATCCCGCTGGACACAGTAAAAACCGAGGGGTGCTGGTACATTCGCTCGCTCTATAACGATGATTTTCGCTATGTGCTTTATACCTCGTCACTCACGGCAAAAGCGTCGGTGACGTGTAAGTGTAAAACGATGGTGGTGTGCCGCCTGCACGGAAGCCGGTGCGGTATGATGAAGTACCGGATTGACGACGGCGAGTGGGTGACGGAAGAGAAAGCGGTTGTCGACTGGATGGGCGGGGCAAACTACCCGTGGCAGTCGGTGCTGATTGATGAAACAGAGGAAAAGGAGCACACTGTCGAATTTATGTGTGAAAAAACTGTGAGAGAATGTGGCTCAAGCCTTTACATTGCCTATATCGGTATTGTATAATATACGCAAAGACTATGTCTTTGCGCTTGGAAGAAGCCACTGTCGGGCACAGCCCCTCCTGCGGCAAATGCCGCACCGTGTCTTCTTCGGGTTTATGCCACGTTTAAAGTATATACCAGCACACGTGTGTGACGTTTGCACTGCGTTTATGAAATACGATAAGGATAGAGAACGGCCTCTGTGCCGTTTTGTAACGATGTTTATATAGAAAAAGAATAGGAGGCAGGCAATATGAACGTAAAGCAGATATCTGTATTTGTGGAAAACAAAAAGGGCAGGCTTGCGGAAATTACGAAGGCGCTGGCCGACAACAAAATTGACATCAGCGCGCTTTCAATCGCAGATACGACCGATTTTGGAATTCTTCGCCTTATTGTGAACAAACCAAATGCCGCGGAGTCAATCTTAAAAGAAAAAGGGCTTGCGGTCAAGGCGACGGAGGTTATTGCGATTGGCGTAGCGGACGAACCGGGCGGCCTCGCGGTTGCGCTTGAAAAGCTCGACAAAGAACATATCAGCATTGAGTATATGTACGCTTTTGTGGGTAAAACGACAAACGAAGCGCTTGTAATTTTGCGGGTCGAGGAACCGGAACGCGCGGTTGCGGCGATTGACGCATGTGACGGTGTACGCGTATTGTCGAGCGAAGAGGTCTACAGTTTATAACGAAACGGGGCATTGTCCCTTAATGAATATTGAAACAGAGGGTTTGAAAACAATGGCAATGGATTCGTATTTACAAAAGGAATTTGGAATTTCAAAAGAGATTATGGATATTGTGTCGGAGGCGGAGCGTTCCGCCTCCGACAGTTTTGCAAGGGCGGAGGAAATTGCGTTTATCAATCAGGCGAAGGTGATGAAGGCCTTTTCCGACAATATGATTGGCGAGGCGCACTTTGTTTCGACATCGGGCTATGGCTACAACGATACGGGGCGCGAAGCGATTGACCGCGTATATGCGCAGGTGTTTGGGTGCGAGGATGCGCTCGTGCGCCACAATATTATTTCCGGTACGCACGCGATTTCGACTGCGCTGTTCGGCGTGCTGCGTCCAGGCGATACGCTCGTCGCGGTGACAGGCAAGCCGTACGACACGCTCGAGGAGGTCATCGGTATCCGTGGGGAGCGCTGCGACGGGTCTTTGCGCGATTTTGGCGTAGCATACCGGCAGGTGGACCTGCTTGGCGGGACGGAGGTTGATTTTGACGGCATCAGAAGTGCGATTGACGATACGGTAAAGGCGGTGCTTTTGCAGCGGTCAAAGGGGTATGCGTGGCGTGACACGTTTTCGGTCGCGAAGCTAAATGAAATCATTGATTTTGTACATAATATCCGCGAGGATATTATCTGTATTGTCGATAACTGCTACGGCGAGTTTGTGGAAACGGAGGAGCCGAGAGGCGATTTGCTCGTCGGCTCGCTGATTAAAAATCCGGGCGGCGGCCTTGCGCAGACGGGCGGCTATATTGCCGGAAAGGCACGTTGTGTCGAGCTTGCGTCGTACCGGCTTACGTCGGTCGGAATCGGTAAAGAGTGCGGCGCGTCGCTTGGGCAGAACAAGCCTATGCTGCAAGGACTTTTTATGGCGCCGCATGTCGTGGCGCAGGCTGTGAAGAGCGCGTGCCTGTGCAGCGCAGTGTTTGAAGCGTTGGGGTTTGCGGTCTGCCCGGGGGCGAACGATGCGCGCGGCGATATTATTACGTCGGTGAAGTTCGGAAAAGCGGATTTCGTGATTGCATTTTGTCAAGGAATTCAGAAGGGTGCGCCGGTGGATTCGTTTGTCGAGCCACAGCCGTGGGATATGCCCGGCTATGCCGACCAGGTGATTATGGCGGCGGGCGCGTTTGTACAGGGGGCATCGATTGAGTTAAGTGCGGACGCACCGATTAAGCCGCCATATATTGCGTATATGCAGGGCGGGCTGACGTATGAGTCGGCGAAAATTGGGCTTATGACGGCGGCGCAGAAAGTTTACGAGATTATAAAATCAAAGTAAGCGGAAGGGGAGAAGCGGGATGAAGCTGTCTGTTTGTATCGACGCAGTAATGCAGGGGGTATCCGTGTCGGAGGCGCTGGCGCGGTTAAAAGGTATTGGCGTTGAAGCGTTTGAATTTTGGAGCTGGTGGGATAAAGATATGGACGCGGTGCGAGCCGCGGCGAAAGAAACGGGGCTTGTACCGACGGCAATGTGTACAAAGATGATTAGCCTAACCGACCCAGTGCAGCGTGGCGCGTATCTGGATGGTTTACGCGAATCGATTGCTGTAGCAAAAGCGCTTGGATGCCGGACACTGATTTCGCAGACGGGCAACGACACGGGCGCAGAGCGGACGGCGCAGCACGAAAGTCTTGTCGGCGGCCTGCGCGAAGCTGCGCCGATTTTAGAGGAAGCGGGGATTACCCTTGTTGTCGAGCCGCTCAACACCTATGTAGACCATCAATGCTATTATCTTTTCAGCAGCGCGGAGGGCTTTGCAGTGATTGACGAAGTGGGCAGTCCGAATGTAAGGCTGCTCTATGATATTTACCACCAGCAGATTATGGAGGGAAATATCATCGACACGGTCACAGCCAATCTTGATAAAATCGGCCACTTTCATGCGGCTGGCGTGCCCGGGCGGCACGAGCTAAATACCGGCGAGCTAAACTATAGGGCAATCTTTGACGCTATTGATGCGGCGGGGTATGAGCGCTATATAGGGTTGGAGTACTTCCCGCTTGATAAGCCTGAAGCGGGGATTTTGGCGTATTTGTAAAATAGGCGGATTATGTAAGCGCACAGCATATTTTTTGCTGTGCGCTTTGCAAAACCTAATATAATTAAGTTTGTCTTTGGTTGACAAAGCTTTTTTTCTGTGATAGACTAAACAACATATTAGCGAGAAGTATTTTTTCGCAAATCAAAAACTGGAGTGACTTCCAATGAAATTATCCATACCGCCTCGAGTCGGTGCGCTGACAAAAATTGCGATGCCATGTTTTTTGGAGCAGCTTTTGTTGGTTGTTGTAAATGTACTGTCAACGATGATTGTCGGGCAGCTCGGAAAGGCGGAGCTTTCGGCCTCCTCAATGAGCAATCAGCTTGTGAACTGGCTGCAATGTGCATACGTCGGCCTCGGCGCCGGCGCAACCGTCGTTATTGGGCGCATGTGGGGAACAGGCGACAAAGAAGGGGCGGCGCGCGGTTTTATGCAGTCGCTTAAGCTGACCATTGCGGTTAGTCTTGGGGTTCTGCTGCTTACGGTCGTGTTTGAAGGGGCGATTGTGTCTCTATTTTTTGGCGGGGCGGAGCAGGCCGTTTTGGATAATATTCATACTTACTTTTTCTTCTGTATGATTGGGATGCCCGCTACTGCGGTCGCCAATGTGATTGGGGCGAGTCTGCGCGGTGTCGGCGACAATAAAACGCCGCTTTATACGACAGCGGTGCTCAATGTTGTGAATTTGATTCTTAGCTTTCTTTTAATCTTTGGCGTACCGTCGCTTGGTATCCCGAAAATGGGGATTGCGGGTGCAGGAATCGCAATTTCAAGCGCGCGCGTTGTCAGCGCGGTGTTCATTGTGATTTATGTAATCGTAAAAAAGAAACCGATTCTGCCGAAACGGTATGAATTTGGATTCCATAAGGAAACAATCAAGCGTGTCACAAATGTTGGCGTACCGTCGGCTGTCGAGCAAATTGTGTTTCAGGGCGGATTTGTTATTTTGCAGACGCTGCTCATCGGTTTTGGTACGGAGTTTCAGGCCGGATATCAGATTGGCGCAAATTTAAATAATATTATTTGCGCGCCGTCGGCGGCGATGGGCGTAGCATGTACTGCGCTGATTAGCCAGACGCTTGGAAAACGCGACTGGGAGGGCGCGAAGGCGTATGTAAAGGCGGCGAATTTTATTATTTACACGGTATTTACCGGAATCAGCGTCCTTATGTTCTTTTGTGCACCGCTTTTTGCGTCTATGTACTCGACCGACCCGGCCGTCATCGGCGAGGGAACGTTTTTTGCGCGGATGTTTGCGCTCATGGCGCTGCCGATTGGTTTGATGCAGGCGATGTCGGGGATCCTGCGCGGAGCGGGCGACGCAAAATATATTGCGGTTACGAATGTAATTGGCCTTTGGGGGATGCGGGTGTTCGGCGTTTGGCTGATATCCGTTTTGACCGGAAACGGGTATCTTGCGGTCGTACTTGGCTGTGGCTCGGACTTTTTATGGCGCGCAATTTCCTACGCGCTGCGGGTGCGCAGGGGCAATTGGCTTCACATCCGTGTGTGAATCAATACATGAAAAACACAAGCATATCACGCTTTCAGTGATATGCTTGTGTTTCGTTTCGGCTTCTATAATTATTGATAGGACT
>URQR01000046.1 GCA_900550065.1 uncultured Eubacteriales bacterium
TGTGGGTTTGTATACAACCCCATAAATCCCCTATAAAGCGGAGCTCACCCCTCACCACGGTGAGCTTCTGCATTTTCGGGGAAAACTGCAGAGGAGGAACCTTATTATGTTGTTTGAAATTTTAGCGGCGCTGAGCCAATGCACGAGCACATTGCTTTTATTCCTTGTCTGGGAAGTTTTTTTCATTGTGTATGCGCACAAAAGAGAAATTAAGCCACCCATTCTACATATCGCAGGCGTTGCAATATTTTTGTTTTTCGTCACGGCAATGCTGACGGTGGCGGGTGTACCGAATATAGAAACCTTCCGCATCGACCCGGAAATGTATACAGTTAATTTCCAGCTCTTTGAAAGCTGGTCCGAGTTTCAGGGCTTATACATAGCGAATATTATCATGTTTGTCCCGCTCGGGTTTTTAGTCCCGCTTTTATGGCCGCGCTATGGGCGCGTGTGGAAGGTACTGCTGTTTTGTCTTGCGTTTTCACTGATAATTGAGATAATGCAGCTCTTTAATCACCGCGCGACAGACGTGGACGATTTACTAATGAATACGATTGGCGGCGTTGTCGGATATGGGATTTATAAGGCGGTAGCCTTGATTGGCGGAAAAGCTGTCCGCGTGTTTCAAACGCCGACCGATAAAAACGCCCCATACCCGTTCCGGTATGAGGCTGTGATTCTAATTTTATGCGTCCTGCTTTTGCAGTTTTTTGTTGACCCGTTCCTGCCGCCGCTTATTGCGGCCCCTGCTTTATAGGTGCAGCCGGCGCGCAAGCTCAAGGCGCATGCTGCGCCCTTCAAACACAATCAATGCGGCAAGCGATATCACGCTCAGCGCAACACAAAGGATAGACGGAAGGACGGTTGTCAGCGCGCCGGTCAAATATAGAATCAGAGGCGCAATGCAAAACACAATATCGGATACGAGGCAGATGATGTATTCACTGGCAGGTATTTTTAAAACGCGTGCAAGAATAAACATGGCGAGCATTGCAACACCGCACGCGATAGGAAGTACATAGTCGATTGACCAGCCGTGCCAGCCCGTGACCGCGTCCCATACGATGCTCAAAAGCGAGATGAGTATGACCTGCCACGTGATATTCGACGCGATTTTGTGCCGCTTTTTGATACCTAACGAAACCATAAGCCATAGGCACGCGATGCCCAGTACGGCAAAGGCCGCCCAAAATGTCTTTGTCGGTACGATTAGGTTGATTGCGACACAGATGACCGCTGCGGCGATTGCGCCAAACATCAGCAGCTTGAAAAACAGTGCAAACTGCTTATAAATGGTCGGTATATCGGGAAAAACGTCCGGCGTGGAGCTGCCCTCGAGTTCATTTTGGCACAGGGGGCAGCGCGTCCGCGTACCACGAACCGAAACCTTGCATTTGTCACAGTATTTCATTTTTCTGCCGCCTCCTTTGGCTTCTTCACTTTTTGTTTCTTTTTTCGTGGCCGCTCGGACGCGTCAACGGCTTTGTCCGGCTGGTTGGCGAGTATCTCTACCTCGACGCCGCGCGCGGTCAGATGCCGAAAAAACGCGCGCTGGATATCCGTGCTGATATACGGAGCAGTAAAGCTAATGCTGAGCGTATCTTGATAGGAGCAGATACAGGCTTGCATCCGATTGGTTGCCGAATAGAGGTCGAAGGCGCAAATTTGCTCACGCAGCGATAGCGGCATCTCAACCACGCCGACGTTGGAAACCGCGGCTGTGCTGCGCTTCATGGACGCTTGATAGGCAATGCCGAGGCAAAAATCCTTCATCGCCAGCGGCGCAATGCGTGCAAAAAAATTGTTCTCGACCGCAGAATAATTGTTAATACTATTTGCTAATTTCTCGGCGGACAAATTGTTCTTCAAATCCGCGCGCACCTTTTCGACAATGCTCTGAAAAGAGCCGTCCTCTTTACTGAAATCATATTCCACATAAACCAGCCCGAAAAAGTTACGCGCCGACTCGGACGGAAAATATTTGCGCAGATTGACCGGTACGGATAGGATGACCGGCCTTTTTTTCGCGCGGGTGGAAAGCTCGCTCCCGATTGCGTCAATCAGGCAGGCGCACAAAAAGCCCGTCAGCGTAGTATTGCACGCATGTGCCGCCGCGAGAGCCTGTTTTACATTTGCCCGCCCGGTGATAATCCCGAGCCGGTTTTCCGGATAGGTAAATCCGCTTAGGCTGTATGCCTTTTTAAAACGCTGCTTCTGCTTTTTTTGTTCGTCGTCATAATATTTTTGAAAGCTGTCGTTCTCCATCTGTGCCTGCGACGCGTCAAAGGGCAGGGGAGGCTCCTCAATCCCGCAGACAAGCGTGAGGTATTTGATAATAAGCGTCTGCATAAAGCGCATCGCGCCTGTACCGTCTGAAAGTACATGGTACACCTCTAAATTGATGCGGTTTTGATAGTAGGTCACCTCATAGAGCAGCCCTGTTTCGTTTCTGTTGTAGAGCGGCGCGCACGGCGGCTTATATTCCTGGCGCACCACGGGCTCAATGTCGCTGTGCTCTAAGTAGTACCAGAACAGCCCATGCTTCATCACATACTGATATACGTCAAAAATTTGAATCGTTTCGCGCAGCGCCTTTGACAACAGCTTCTCGTCAATCGGAGAGACCAGTTCGCAGGAAAGGCGGTACACCTGTGTCTCTGCCTTCGAGTCCGCCGACGGGAAGATTTTCGCCGCGTTATCAAGCTTATTCCAACGGTTTGTCGTTGCCATCCTCATTCCCCCGATTCGTCCTGTTCTTTTTGGTAATTTGATTTAAAAATTCGGTAAGCTGCTGGTTGCGCGGCCTTCCATTTAAAAAAGCGCTGATATAGCCATAACATTCCTTTACCTGTGAAAAACGCAGCGGCAGGGAAAAGAAGCCGTGCAGCGCGTCGCTCACACGGTACAGCGTCACTGTATTACCGGCCTGCCTCAGCCTTTCGGCGTAGGCCTCGCCCTCGTCGCGCAGCGGGTCGTACTGCGCTGTAATTACAAGCGTATCCGGCTGCCCGGATAAATCCTGCGCCAAAAGCGGCGCAAAGTAGGGGCTATTATAATCGTCCGGGTTTTGAATATACAGCGCAAGATAGTCGCGAATCCGCTTCGATGTAAGCAGGTAATCGTAGCCGTTTTCCTTAACAGAAGGATACGGCGATGCGTCCGAGTGGTCGTTGTACGTCGCAGGATAAATCAAAATCTGTTTTGCTATGGTAAATTCCTTGCGCTGTGCCGCCATCAGGCTGACCACGGCGGCGAGGTTACCGCCTGCGCTGTCGCCGACAAGGGTAATCCCCTCCGGTGCGGCGCCGAGCAACTCGCTGTTTTGATAGATTTCTTTGGCGGCCGCATAACAGTCCTCCGGCGCACAAGGGAACGGATACTCCGGCGCAAGGCGATAGTCGACGCTGACGACGCGCCGCCCGGTCATGCGCGCCATGTCGGCGCATACGCGCGAATAGCTCTCGATGCTGCCCTTGACCCATCCGCCGCCGTGGAAAAACAGCAGGATTTCGTCCGAACGCTGTGCATCGGGCGTAAAAATCCGCACAGGTATCGTCGCCCCGTTCGCCTTAATCACATGGTCCCAGCCCTTATAGGCGGGCGGGAGCGGCGGCTGCGATAGGTTTTGGATCAGCCGACTCACTTTATAATTTTTTTTAATATCAATGTCCGCATACGACAGCGCGCGCAGCGCGGCCAGCATAAACTTGTTGATTGCCATTGTGTTTGTCCTTTCTATAAAGGCGCTTTTGCACCTATTTCTATTGTAAAAGCTTTACAGTCAAAAGTCAACGGAATCAGGATATTGTTTACAAAAAGGACACGCATATACATGCGTGCCTCTAAAATATGCTTTTGCGCGGCTATTTAATTTTAAAAACCAAGACGCCACCAATCATCATTGCGATGCCGATGTATTTTGTCCACCCAAACGCCACCCGCTCGCTGCCAAACAGCCCAAACGCATCAATCAGCGCGGCGACAAGCAGCTGTGAAATCAGAATTGTGCTGATTGCAACAGTTGGACTCAGGCCCTTGATACTGAGCATTACCGTAATCGTAATAACAAGGCCGAGGACGCCGCCGAGCAGGTAATATTTTTCGACGTTGACGATCTCTTTAAAACCGCCCTTGCCCATAATTAGCACGGCGACGATAGAGAGTAAAAACGCCGTGCCCTGTACAAAAACATTTGATTCATAAAGCCCAATTTTTTCAGAAAGGCGTGTGTTAAATACGCCCTGTATGCTCATCGCCGCCCCGGCGATTATACTAAACAAAAACCCAATCAAAACCTGCACACCCTTTCTATTCTATGTAAGCCGCAGCAGTATTTTAAACAAGACGTTTAAAAGGCTGCTGCGAAAAAGCTACATTATTAGCCCTTTAATTCAAAGGACTGGCAGTCTGTGCACTGGTCCACCGTCGGGTGCGCCTCGTGCGTGCCTACATGAATCTTTTCAAGCGAGCAGTAATCTTCCTTATCGCAGTGGTATCTGCACTGCTGTACGCTACAGCCAATGCAGCGGTTTGCTTTACATGACATATCATTCACCTCCTTATGGATTTAGCATAACCCGCGCCGAATTGTTTTATTCTTTCATAAATTTGTTAAAACTATTGTCAAAGGGGAGGGTTATCGCATATAATTAAAATTGAGTACGGCAAAAATGATTTTAAGACCGGAGGTTTCGCGATATGGATTTGAAAAATGGAAAGATAAAGGTGCGCGAGGTGCTCGAACATCCGAAGGCAATGGCGATTTTTGAGCGTGAATTCGGCGAGCTGGCGCATAGCCCGATGATTCAGTTTGCGAGTAATATGCCGCTTTCAAAGGTGATAAAGATGGCGCGCGGCAAGGTCGACGATACGCAGATTGAGCGTATACTCAATGAACTATCTGAAATTTAAGACGGGTACATAAAAAACGCAGACTTACTGTCTGCGTTTTTTTAGTGTAGGCGGATACGGTATGCGCCGCATAAGCGCAGGATATTTTCCGCCTTTCCTTCGCCGTCGTCGTCAGCATGCATGGTTAGCACCACGGAGGCGCCGCTCACGTCTTCTTTTTCATGCGGGAGGCTCTCTGTCGACTTGATACTGAATTTGTGGTTTGCGTGCAGCCCGTTATCGGCAACGATTGCCGTGGTGTTTGGGAGCGGGTACGGCGTAATAGAGGGTGTGGTGTCGGCGGGGAAGGCGTTGTATGCAAACCCTGTCGAACTGCCGAGTACGTCGCGTTTTGTGTTCTCAAATGTTTGCGCAATTAAGCTTTTCCCCGCGGAGTGGAGCGTTACCGCGCTGATGTCGATGTGTTCGTTTTCAAGCGACGTAATTGCGTTTTGTGCCGCATCTTCATTATAAAAAATTGCTTCAAGCATTCTTGCCATTTGCTTCACCATTCCTTTTTTATTTGCTGGTTTTAGTATGCTTGAAACGAGGGAAAATACAACACAAAAAATTTTCATAAAATAACAAAATCAGTTTAAAAGACAGGTTGTGAAACCGTTAGCTTGTTGTCTTAATATATTCTTGCAGCGCGTCTACAAAACGTTTTCCTGTATTAATGGCTTTAATTGGAAAAAATTTATCCTTACCAAAATAGGCCGTTTCTAAGGTAAAGGCAATATCCGATGTATCCAGAGAAGAAACAAAATTTGCAAAACAGGGCGTATCCGCCCGATTCCATGAAACATTTGGTGCGATATCATTACTGTGCCGGTAGCAAAGAGCGTCGCCGTCATCGCAAAAGTGCTCCAATATCTCGCCGAACTGGTTGAGCCGACCTATCTGCGACGGATTTTTCTGTACAATAAATACCGTATCATTCTCCCCGCCTATGTGCCACGGCGAATGAAAGTCAAAGCCGAATACCACGGAATGCGCCTGAGCAAACGCTCGAATGGCACGGACGGAGCTGTAAATCGCAGGCGTATTGACATCATAGTCGCGGTTGTGGTCATGCGGTATCCGCGACTTGCCCTGGTCGCCGTCTACCACGCCGTCATAGTCGACGAATGGCACACAGAGGAAACGAAATCCGGCGATGGGAGTTTCTATAAGCGCCTCTAAAATGCCTTCTAAGACATAATTACCCGTACTTTCACACGCATGATGCCGCGAAGTGAGGAGGATATACCGGTTTCCGCTTCCGAATTCTACACATGGTACAGCTCTGCCTTTTTCAGAAATACAGAGAGTCCGTACAGGAAGCTGCAGTTTTTGTGCTAATTTTTCAAACTGGTTAGGGTGGTAGAGCATGTGATGTGCAAAATATACTTTGTTTTCGTCCGGGCCGAAGGTATAAGTAAAGCTTTCGCCTTCGCCCTTGCTTTCGCTCCAACGCCAATTTGATAGATCGCTGCTCACTGCCGCACCATAGTAGCCCACTCGGTTTTGTTCGACAAATTGAAATTGGAGCGTTTTGCCCGCGGCACCTTTGACACAAAACGCCCAATAAAACCAATCCTCGGCAGTGTCGCGCAACTCATTTTTTAGAAGCACCGTGCCGTTGTAGATTTTGAGTACTTTAATATTTCCACCTATGAAATCGCTTATGATTTGAATCATTTTTATCCCTCCGTAGCGTCTGCAAAGAAAGCCAAAGCAGGCTTCTCTGCTTTGGCTTTCTAAAAAACGGTACTTATTTTTTAAACTTAATCTCTATAATCGCGTTCCAGCTGCTTGTGGAGTTACCGTTCGTAACAACTTTGATGTAACGTCCCTTTGTGCCGGCAGGGAAGTCGTATTTCTCCCATGCAAGGTCGGCTAAACCGCTGCCCTTGCCGCCGTCAATGACTTTTTTCCACGTCTTGTTGTCGTCGGACACCTCAATATCGAAGTAGCACTGCCGCTGTCCGGCCTTATTCCAAACGACCTCCATCCCCTTGATTTCCTGCGACGAACCGAGATCATAGCTAATCCAATTGCCCTCGCCGTCACAAGACCAAAGCGTGTCAAGACTGCCGTCGTAGCTTTCCGCGCCGGTCGCGCCCTCGAAGGTATCGCTGATTTCACAGCTCTGAATTGTTATGTAGCCTTCTTCTTCTTTCCCCGGGCCGGTCGGATCGGTTGCTGCCCCCGGTCTTACATCAACAATCTTGCCGTATTCCTGCCAGTCTACTTTTGCGTAAAACGCCTCGGAAACAAACCGTACCGGAACGACAAATCTGTCGTTTAGCACAGTGGCGGGAACGTCTAATTCGACTGCTTCGCCGTCGATATACGCCGTCGTGGAGTTTTCGGTAATCTTAACCTCGCGGCCGTCTTTTACTGCCGTTGCTGTCGCGGTCGTAGGAAACCTCTACGCCGAGCTTTTCAAAAATCGCGCGCATCGGTACGAGCGTACGGTCGTTCATGGTCACTGGCGCAACATCCGAGTAGATAAATCTATCATTTACACGGATACTGATGCCTTCGCTTTCAGGCGTAACGGCCTCGACCGGCTGACGCGTCGCATTTGCATCTTTGTAGCTGAGTGTGTACGATCCTGCGTCGCCTGTAAATACCGCAACGCCGCCGTCTTCCGTTACAATTGCTTCGCACAGGTCTGCGCCGTCCTTTTTCACCGTCCATGTGCCTGCCTGCAAGTCGGCTGCCGTAATCTCGAACGTACCGTCGCCTGTGAAGCTGAAGGTTACGTCGTCTTTTGTCCTGTCGCGGTCTTTGCCGAACACAACAACACGGTCTGCTACAACTGCGCCCGCAACCTTATCCGTCTCAATCAGCGTAACGGGGAGCGCCTCTGCGCCGTCCGCGTCGCCGACCTGTAAAACATTCAGGAAGTAGTCCTGCTCGCTTGCCGTTTTTGGCGAAATTTCAACTCTCCAGCCGCCGCCTTCATTTGTGCCGCCCGGAAGCGGTCTGCCTTCGTAGTTTGTGCCGAATACCCAGTGTTCCTTTCCTGTGCCGCCGACAGTGTTGATTACTGTATTGTCAGCAGCGGGGAGCAGGGTATCAATCGTAAGCTTGCCGTTATATTTGTCGCCTTTCGACTCACGCGTATCCGTGAACACGGTGCGGTTACCGCTCACGGTCGGTTCGCTGAGGCCATGGCAGAGCCACATTTTTTGGAAATCCTTGTTCGAAGAAATTACACGGTCGAAAACAAGGATTGCCGCCGGGTGATCGTCGTCTTTAAGATTTAAGAACATGAAGCTGCGCTCATAGTTCTTCACCTTATCGGAGTACGCGTCCGCAATATCGCCCTTTAAGTAGGAGTAATTCGGTTCAATCGGATCCGGTCCAAATTCATGGCCTAAAATTTCGCCGACTTTATATCCTTTTGCAGGATCTAACAAATCAGAAAGCGTTTTTGTTTCACTGCCGTTGTTCGGCATCCGCTGCCCGCCGTCGTTTACGCCGCCGCCGAAGTTTGTCGCCGGCTCATTCGGGTCGTACACGAGCATCGCGTTATGCGCGATAGTACGGCGGTGATAGTTCGAGAAGTGGGCACTGCCGTAATCGGTATTACCGTTGTTTGACTTGTCGGATGTGCTCGTGCGGTACGCCTGATAGTAACCCGTATCGTTCGCGAGCGCACCCTTGTAATAAATCTGGAACGAACCGGCGTCGAGGTGCTGATGGTTCGCAAACCAGTATTCGTTGATTTTCATATCCGCTACAACGGCGGGGGAGTCAAAGCCGTCCTCCCAGCCCGTGCGCGCAACCATACCGCCCTTCGGCGACGGGTTGTAGTGCGTGAGCGGAAGCTCGCTGACCGGCTTGCCGTCAAGGTCCGGGTCGTTGAATACTAAAAATTCAACAGGATTTAAAGACTGGTTGCCGCTCGGCGTCTGCGCGCATTGCCTCCCACTTTAAGTATGGGTCTTTAAAGTAGTTACCAGCAAGGAACATCGAGCGCGCATAATTTTTCGCATAGGTACCTGTTGCAGAGTTATTAATTGAGGTATCACCGTCCCGGAACACCGTGCCGTCCGGACGACGCGTGTACAAGTACTGATACATCAAATACTGCTGGTCGTCGCCGAATACACGCGGATAGCCGACGCGGTCTAAAATCCACGTACATAGGATTTCCCACTGATACCGGTAGGAGGCATAATGATTGCCCTGATTGTGCATCTGTGCCGGGTACATAAACTCCTTTGGCTCGATAAATTCGCTGAAGAAGCGGCCCGCCGTATTCAGATAGATGTCGGGGCGTTCGTCGTACATCGCAAGGCCCGCGCACATCAAATCACGCATAATCTGGCCTTCCACGCCGTGGCCCGTCACTGCGCCCTGCTTCGTCGGCGGCCAGCCAACCTCAAGATAGGTTGCCGTTGCCGTCGCCATGTCGGAAAAATATGCTTTCGTTGCGTCGTCAATGAGCGGATAGCACCAGTCATAGACCGCAGCAGTTGTAAAGATTGTCTGGCCCGAAGCGTTGTAATCGAATTTGGAAATATTCGACGTTTCCAAAACGTTTTTCATCATGGATACGGCTTCCTTGCCGCGCGCTTCGTCACCGTTGATTGCGTACTCGAACGCCTTGCTTTCAATGATTGCAAGCGTTTTAGCAACAAAGTTGTTGTTGCCGTCCTTTGGCATCAGCTTGCCGTCTGTGGACGTATCCTCGACATATTTTTTGTACATCGCGTACGTCGCCGCGTTCTGCGGCTTAGTCAGGTTTTCACGGATTGTGGGGATATCCTTTTCCGTAAAGTAAACGCGCGGATGCCCCGCCGGCGGCAAGAACGACGGCGTTGGGTAAACGACCGCGTATGTCACCTCACCGCTGACGTCGCCCATTCCGTTAGGCATAAACGCAACGTTAGAGCTAATAATAAACTTATCAAAAACCATACCGTTTTCACGCGGTACAAGATTCAAGGTATGTATGCCCGCTTTGAGCGAACCAGTCAGCACCTTCTGCCAGCTATATTCGCCGTAGGTGCTGTAGTCTATTTTCGTGTATTTGTCTGTGTCAAAACAAATCCAGGACGTATCTGTCCCATTGTTTTCCGCGTACATACGCGCCCATACATAGTAGGTCCCGTCCTTTGGAAACTCTACAGTATAGGTCGCCGTCGGCGGATTGAGCCGTTCCGGCTTTTCACGGTCAAAGCCGGACGGCAGCTTCGGCATTTCGATCGCCTTTTTGCCGGACGCGTCCTTGTCGTCCTTTATAATCAGCCCTTCGCTGGCGCTGCTTTCCGCCTCGAACATCGTCCCGTGGCCTTCAAACTTGTTGACCGGGCCGATTGGCTCTACCTTACGGTTCGCCGCTTCCTCTTCAGCTCTTTTGTCGGCCTCTTCCTGCAATTTTGCAAGCTCTTCCGGCTCGAACTTTGAGTCAGATGTAATATAGAACGCATCAATCAACAGCCCGTATTCGCGCGGGTAAAGCTTAATCGTGTTTTTGCCAGCTTTCAGCGCAGAGCTGTAAACCGCCTGCCAGCTCCAAAGCCCTTCCGCGTCCAGCACTTTTACACTGCTGCCATATTCACTGTTGATTTTTTCGTCGTTAAAACCGATAAAATAGTTGTCTGTTCCGCTGCTCGAGCAAGAGTAGCGCATCCATATGTAATACGTGCCGTCCGCCGGCGCGTCAAACTCCCATGTCACCTGCGGTTTTTTGCTGTCAGGGTCGGTAAGCTTTTCCGAGCTGCTGGCAGATTTATTTACGATATAACTTCCGCCGGAAGCTGCGCTGTCCTTTACTTTTGTAAATCCGCCGGATTTGTCGAATTTACCGTCTTCTGCTTCTATAAAGATGGCGCTCGCCGAGGTCTGGCCCGCAGTAAACGCCGCTATAGCAGGCACGGAAACCATGCTCAGAAGCATGCATACGGTAAGCAAAATACAAATCGGCATTTTGTTTACTTTTAACATTGATTTTCCTCCTTAGATGCGTGTTTTTTATACATTTTAATATTAACACAGAAATGATAAGATGTAAATCACAAAATCGGACAATTGTGTGTAAAAAAACGTCCATATTGTGTAGAATATTAACATGGTTTTGATAAATATATAACAATTATGCACAAAGGGTTCGGCTGTTACAATAAATTAACTTGTTTATTCCGCAATAGCGTAGTATGATATATTTGGAAAAGCAAAGAAGAATTAGTGGTATTATTTTGTTGGGAGGGGAATATGTATGAAAAACAGTATCAAGGCGTTTCTTTGCGGTATACTTGTCACACTAATTGTATGTGCCGCACCAGTCGTTGCAAAGGAGTTTCCTTTGCTGTTTAACGATATCCGCATCAATGTAGATGGAAATGACCAAGCACAGTGGGGAGAGGATTATACGCTCGCTGACGGCAGCAGCGCGCCGTACAGTATTGTTTACAAGGATACAACCTATTTGCCAATGAGAAAAATCGCAGAAATGAACGGAAAAGCAATATATTGGAACGGGGATTCCAATACCGCCGCGATGACTGCGCCGCAGCGGGAAAATTCCCAAAAAGTTTTGGCAGAAAAACCAGATAGCTATGGGAATATGTGGACGTATTATACTTTTACTGCGGAAGACGATACGTCGTATCTGGGCATAAAAGACGAGAGACGCGGCTACGAGCGGATCTACCGAATTGCTGAAGGTGAAGCAGATAACATCGGTGTGACAGAGAACGAGATTTATTTTTTCCGAAGTGTGGAGCAAGACGGCGCAGAAAATACATATCTGTGCAAAATTGCGTTTTTGAATGATATAAATACACAGGACGGGAAGGCGGTAGACGCGCCGGAGGATATCGCTTTTGACGGCGAATATGTTTATATGAATTATTATGTGTCCATAATTGGAGCGCATACTGTTTTGTATACGTACAATATTGCGACAGGGGAACGTTACATGCATACTTACTACTATTCAAAGTGGGGACGTGTAAAAAATCTCAAGCTAAAAGAGAAGAAAGAGGACGGCACCACAGTTCTTACCTGTACACTTGTTACACGCGTGCCTAAATTTCATTCCGAAATTACGTTTGACCGCAAAACGAACACCTTTAGCGAACCTGTTAAATTGTATGAAGTGGAATAGGAGATAAAAAAAGAGGAGCGGCGGATCCTCTTTTTCACTGACATAGGCTAACAAAAATTTCTAAAATTTTAAACTTAAACTGAACCGGCAGCGCGCCGTCCCTACCCTAGGTAATCAGCTCCTAATATTCCGCC
>URQR01000047.1 GCA_900550065.1 uncultured Eubacteriales bacterium
ATTAATCACTGCATTTAACCGCTCCTGCTGGTACTTCGTCGCCTCGTTAAAGGTTGCTACCCACAAATCGCCCGATTTTTGCAGCTCGCTCGCGTACGCCAGATGCTCCTCGCCATAAGCAGGGCTTATCGGGCGGTACCCGCCGTCGCTGTAATACTCCGTATCGCTCTCATTCTGCTTCCATGCAACCGTATGCCACATTTCAACGACCCACTCGCCATTTTTTACTGCGTCATCTAACCATTTGTTCATCATGGCCGGCGTTTTACCCGGGTCTTTACCCGTTTCAACTCCGCCATGCTGTTTGTAAAGATTTTGTGCAACACCATCTATATACGTTTCCCCACAAATTACACGGCGGATTTTCAGGTCGTACATGCCGCCTATCTTGGTGGAATTGTCCAGTGTGTCTAAATCGTTGCTGCCTTCATTACCACCGCGCGCCGCGTAGAAACCTTCTTTTAAGATATTCTTAATATTGTTGCTATAGGCATTGCCCGGCGCCGTAAACGTCAGGATTTGCTGGCCCGGGAACGCGCGCTCCAGCGTCGGAATCGAGCCTAAGGTTTCGTAACGAATCGTGCTTTCCGAAGCATTGTCAACTCCATTTTTCGCAAGAGTTGGATGCGTATTAGAATGACTCCCGATTTCAAAATTGCCCTTCGTGAGTGCCTCATGAAAGTATTCACGGTTCATCTGCGGCGTTACGCCGCCCGTGTAAGTACCGCCGCCGTCCTTAAAGCAGTTATAAACTGCAACTGTCGTACCACGCAGGTCGTACTTTTCAAACCACGGCTCAAAATATTTCTGCGTAGAATACAAATAACCGTCGTCCATCGTAATTGTATAGATAGCCTTGCGGTTATCCTTTACCTTTGCAACCTCTGTCGTATATTCCAGCGTTTCAGAATAGGAAACCGTCCTCGTCGCTATAACCGCTCCAGCCGAATCGAGCAGCGTCGCCACAAGCGACGTTCCCGGCTCGTCCGCAACCGGATTCGTAAGCGCACAGGTCAGCGTCTGCTCGCCTTCTACCGCTGTAAGCGCACTTTCCGCACTATCAATCGCCGTACTCGTATCACTGTTCATAAACTTTTCAAGCTTTAACTTCATTTGTGTTGCTGTCGCAACAAATACGTCCGCCTGTGCGCTTGCTGTGCCGGCGTACAAAATGTCGACCGGACGCGAATTAATCTGTACAGCAATATCTGTCAAAATACCATCGCCAAAGGTATAAACTGTGCGATAGCCTTCTTCCTTTGCGTTTACAATAAGCTTCATCCCAGATGCAATTGTGGTATCATTACCTACCGGCGTGCTGTCAGCCGTATAAACCGCCGCCGTCGCACCCGCCGGAACAGTGATGAAACTATCAACAAAGTTCTTTGCCGTAACTGTACCATAACCGGAAATCACCTTGTCGTCCGAGATTTTTACCTTGTCGCTTGTAATTGCCGACTGCATACCGCTGGCATCAAACGCCTCAACGCTTGCAATCGGATACAAAACAAAGTTGTCCAAATAGCAAGTGCGTACACCCGCCTTCTGCGCCTTAAAGATAATGCTCTTAAACATCGGAAGTGTACTAATTGCAGGAACGTTGCCGCTATATGCTTCTTGGTCATTGATATAGACGCGTGATGCCCCCGTATCCATGTTTAAAACTATGCGAACTTTATACCATTCGCCAGCGTTGTATTTACCAATCGAAATCGCTCCGTTACTGATTGACATCGTACCATCTGCATTAAAATAAATCGCATCGTAATAATTGTTGCCGCCGCCGAAAATCGTAACGCTGCCGCGGCCGTCAAGCTTTTCCGCCTTGTAATCAAAGCCGAAGACCATTTGACGGCTATTAAGCGATTCCGGAATATTTTCGCGCCGAACGCTGATTTCATGATTTGCATCCTCGTATACTTTCAATACGAGATTATCGTCCTCAGAAACCGCTTCTACATATGCCGTCTGCTCATTCGAACCGCTTGTAAAGGTAAAACCAAAGCTATCAAACGCGTTGTTTGCACCGCTGTAGAACTTTTTACCTGTAAAGCCCTCAAAATCCTGCCAAACAAATTTCGTTACCAGCGTATAGTCCGCACTCAGCCCCGCTGCCGAAACTCTGTATTTTAACGTATCACAGCTGTCCAGCGTGATTTTTGTGTTGTCCGCAACCGGCTCGCCAGTTGCAGCATTTACAAGTACGCCCGTGTGAACAAGCGGAAGTGTAATGTTTTTATAAAAGTCACTTGCAACCGTTTCAACCGGTGCAACAATCGTCTTCGCTGTATTGTCAAATTGGTAAGAGGAGCTTACAATCCCCTCTACTTCTGTGATGCCTACTACAACGTCCGATGTTGCCGAAAGCGTCCCTGTACAGGGCGCAGCCGCAGTAACAGTAAGCGTAAGCGCGGACCCAATGTCCTCCTCCGCTACCGTATACGTTTTTTCCGTGCCGACTACGCTGTCACCGCGCGCCCAGCTATATGTTAGTATTACGCCGGCAGGCGTAATACTGCTGATATCAGCAGTGAGCGTATGGCCAAGCTTTGCCGTACCGGAAATTTGCAGCGTGCCTGCAATTTCACCGCCCTCCGGCGGTGCGGGCGGCGCACTGATTGTGTAATACTCGGTTGTATTTCCCGTCGTCGTTACACACAGATAGTCCCCGTCAGAAACATTCTCCGCTACGTCTGTTCCTTCCGCATCCTTAACCGCAACGCTCTTTACCATATTGCCGGACACGGCAGCACTCACGTCAGACGCCGCAGTCGACGCATTGTCAAGTGTAACCGTCTTTGCGGCGTTGTCTACAACAACTGCGCTGTTGCTGCTCGTTAAAGAAACAGGTGCAATCGCCGGCTTTGCCGCCAACGTTTCATATGCTAAGTTGTCGTAGTAGGGCTGCGCCAGCGGATATACGTTGTTTACCTTTGACTGCATACCGCTCTGGAAAAACATTGACTGAAACCCGCAGGCTGGTAACATCTCACTTGTGCGTGTTGCATTATACTCAGAAGAACCAATATGCTCGCCGTTGACATAAACCTCGTAAGGCGTCTTGTTCGAGGCTGTAGCCGTTCCCAAATCGAATACAAAGTCGAAATGGTACCACTCGTTCGGCGTAAGCTTAGCAACAACCGTCATATTATTACTCGTTACTTTTCCTGCATTGGAAACAGAAAAAATCGTTGTGTTCGAATAGTTTTGAAGCGTAACCTTATCATCTGTTTTCGTATAAGCCTTTGTCCAAATTGTGTTAGGCATATAAACACCGTTTGTCAAATAGTCAAAACTAAAGTGAAAAATCTTGTCGTTCGTCGTCGTAATGTCTTTTACATTCCCACTAAAATTAAGCCCATTACGCATTTGGCCATAGTTTACATTCGGCACTGACGGCAACGTATCGCCATCCCACTGTGTTTGATGTAAAAACGAGGTGTCAAACGGTGCTTTTCCATATACCCCTTTCGCACCGTCCACAATCAGAGAGTCGTGTACCTTCTGCTCCAACGCCGAATCATCAGCATTCGCATACTTCTGTACATTCTCAACCTGATTGTTTGAAAACGTCGATAAATTCGTGTTTTTCGTCTGTCCCGTAAAATCCTCCTGCCAATATGTACCGCTTGTTGTCACTGTCGCCATAGCTGGAAGCTGAATGCAACTCAGCAGCATAGCGAAAACAAGCACTACCGGCAAAATTCTTTTCGACAATTTCATCCTTGCTCCTCCTTAAAAAATATAGTATAATTTGCAGTTACCGCAGTATGTATCAGCCCGTGCCAGTATACTGCATTTATTAACATCTTAATTATACATTTTGCTCTAAAGCAAGTAAACCGCTTCCTTGATTTGTGGTAATAATAAATTAAAACATGAAAATATTTTGATATTGTATTTGTATAATTTAACATATCTTATATAGAATCAACAAATAAAGAAGTTCCCACTTACGCGGGAACTTCTGCTTGTTTACTTATTCAAAATCGTCAAGATTATTGCGCTGTCCTCTCGCTTCGAGGTCAACATATCCGTTTTCATCAAACGCGCTTGTCGCCTTCAGCATAATTTCATACGTCCAGCCATCTTCAATATCCGTAAATCCATACGTTTCCGGCGTCACAGCCGTACCGTCAGCCGTTTCGAGCTTGTAATGCGATGAGTCGCGCCCAATAATAATATTATATATCTTACAAAACTCCGCTCTCGTTATAATATTTTCAAGACGAAGCGTCCCATCTTCATAGCCCTGTACATAACCTGCGTCAACCAAAAGCTGCGCATACGCTTCCACCGTCAAGCCGGTATCCCCCGTATAACCAAGTGCAAGGGCAAACATTTTAAACGCCTCGCCTCTTGTGATCCCTTCGTCCGGCCCAATCACCATTTCACTATCCGCATCATACACACCGATATATACCATAAACTCAATTGCACTTCTGTCCCATCTGCCATATAAATCCGCAAATACAGGCGTTTCATTAATGTCGTAAGCAAAGCCGTTAAGGTCATCGTTCTGTTTTAAAAGCCGGTGCAGTACCGCCGCAGCCTCGCCCCTGCGCATCTCATCGTCCGCCTCC
The DNA here is from genome assembly GCA_900550065.1 of uncultured Eubacteriales bacterium. Lineage (GTDB taxonomy): Bacteria > Bacillota > Clostridia > UBA1381 > UMGS1253 > Aphodoplasma. The sequence goes on from URQR01000047.1 coordinate 4,584, forward strand.
ATCATTGTATCGCTGCGCCCGAAGATATACGCATAATCATTTTTCAAAACAGACGGCACCGGTGTTGGCGTTGGTTCCGGAGTCGGAGTTGGTACCGGCTCTATATCCGGATGATATAAAACATTTATATTAAATATCTCACCAACAGATAGCGTTCCTAATAGGCCATCGACATCAGGCGAAACAATTACGCCGTTTGTATATTCTTTGCCGTCAAAGACAACATTTCTGTCAATATCCGTAGTATAAATTTCCTGACCTGCTTTTCCCAAAATCGACTTTTGTGTAATTTGCCGCCACAACGCCTTGTCGTCGTCCGCATTGTCCGCTTCCCAATACGTTACTGTGTAAGAAGGCTTCGGGTAGAAGACTACGCGCACAATGTCCGTATCATCCTCTGTTACTGTTGTCACGACCGTGTCTCCACCTTTTATGATTTGGAAGTTATCATCCACAACCGCACCGGGATAATAGTCCGGACTTGTCGCCAGCGCATGTGTCGCGTCATTAATATCAATCATAATTTCATCTAACGTAACCGTATCACCTGCATACAGGTTCGTCCCGTCCGCTCTTGCAGACTGTACAGACACAGCAATCATACCGTTATCGCCCGGTTTTCCGTCATATGATTTGCCGTCGTAATACTTTACAATATAGTTGGTTGGCTGCAATAAATTAAAGCTCATTTTGCAGTTTGCTTTTCCTGCGCCTCTTTCCAAATAGAAAATCTTAACTGTATGTTCCGCCGCGGACGTATCAAATCCTGTGTCAAACAGGCTGGAATAATGCTCCGTGTTGTCCTTGTCTCCCTTTGATATTCTGCCAACCGTTGTTACGACGCCCGTTGCAAAATTGATTTTTCCCGTAACGGCATTGTGAATACCACCCAAGTCGAGCACAAGCTTGCCATCTACAAAAACCCAAACATCGTCGTCGCCAGCGAATTCAAACACCATATCCTCGCCGTTTACCTTACCGCCGTTTTTATAAATAAACGGAAGCGTAGTTGCCATACCGAACCAGTAGTTCCCTTCCCCAAGCGGGAAGTATCCATCCGACAGGGCGGACGCATATTCCAAAACACCGGTATCTTTATTAGCAAACAAATTGTTTTTCTTGCTGTCATATTCGTAACGGTTTGTAGCGGCATTGTACCGAAACGGCATCTGGAATGTGCCGACAGCTTCCTCCGGCGCAAAGAGTTTCCCGCTTTTTGCGCTCGGCGTCGTTAGCTGCTTTTCTTCCTTTTTCCACCCGTTTCCTACGCTGACAGTCCCCAAGATAACATTGCCGTCTGCATCAAGCGTATCTTCGACAAGCCCCTGATGAATTTTATAATCATTAGCCTGTGTCCAATAATTGTATTCCCCATAACGGCTGTTATCACTATAGCTCGCCGGTGTAAACATCAAGTATTCCGGGCCGCCAATATCGTCGCCGCGCCGGTCCAAGGCACGGTCATAGTCATACAACTGTGCTACCCCCATTATCGTGTCCGGCCGTGTCGTCTCGGCCGCCGCCGGTATCACCGTAAAGGCCGATATCAGCAGCGCAAGCGCCATGCTGACAGCGAGGCCGCGTTTCCAAATTAGTTTCATATTCATTCTCCTTCCCAATTAAATATCTCATTTTTCTCCGGGAAGTATCAATGCGCAATGTAAAATACGCAATAAAAAAGCCGGAGAAAAAATAATTTTCTCGCGGCAACTGGCTATCTGCGCCATCAAGCACAGACCCTATAGCTTTGCGTCACTACCTTGCGATAGTTTTGCCTTTCTCTATACATTTATATCATACTATAGCTCCATTTAAATGTCAATCTTTTCATCAAAAATTTTTCATTTTTTTCTAAATTGTATATAAATAAAACACACGGCACAATAGTATACCGTGTGTTTTATTTGTTTTTCTATTATTTCTTTAAAGCATCACCATTGGTCGTATGGTTTTCAATCCAGAAACCGCCCTGCTCAAGCTGTTTTACCAAAATAAGCGAGCCAATATTGCTAATCGCGTTCGCCGTGCCGCGGAAGTCGCAGTTCTCCGCCACAAGCTCCTCTGCTCCTGCCGTCGGATATATTGGCGTAATCCATACACTGTACTTCTTTGTGCTCAAATTCGCCTTCATTTTAATATGGTATTTATAGTTCGCCGCCACATCAAAATTACTCTTTTGGTATGCCGTTCCATTGTAGACGTTAATCGTACCGCCGGTAAGCTGAATCAGCATATTTGTTTTCTGATACGTCAGCCCCTCCGCCTCTTGGTCCGCATACGCAATAACGCCGTCAAACGTTTCGTCTACATCCGGTGCAAAGGTCAAGTCAAACTCTGTCGTAACCTCTCCCGTATACGCCTTGCCGAGCGAATGGTAAGCCTCTGCTGCAAACGTGCCTACATTGAGCGCCGGTTCAAGCGCGCCCTCCGGCGCAGACGTTACGCCGTTCTGCGGCTCTGCTGCCGGCGGCGTAGGACGCGGAGTCGGGGTCGGCGTTGCATTTGCGTTCTCGACGATTATCGTCGGCTCATTTGCAAACATCATTACCTTCCTCCAAATATCCTTTGCCATCCGGTAGCCTTTGCTTACAAGGCTGTATTCATGGTGCTCGAGCTTCTCACCCTTAGAATACGATTTATATCCCTGTGCCAGCTTGTAGATCAAATCCTCTGTGCCGACCTCGACAAGGCTGTCGAGCGCCTGCATCCGTTCCGTATCCGAATCCCACTTGCCCGTGAGCTTAAGCGCCGCAAAATACGGAACCATAATCGACATACTATCGTAGCAGTAGTTGGCGTCGCTGCGGATACCATTTGCATCGCTGGAGCAGAACTCCAGCATCATACCGCTCTGCCCAAGATACGGCGACGAACCGTCATTCATAATATAAGCATACGCGTCTGTGCCTTTTACGCCATAGTCGTTGCGTACAACTCCGCCGTAGGTATACTTCGTCAAGTGTTCCGTGATACCAACATAGTCTGAAAGCGCCATTCCCTGATATGTAAACGCCAGCTTAACGCCCTTGCCGCTGCCGCCCGACGCACCGTTTTTCTGCGTACATGTGCCGCCGTTTTCCATCAAATCTTTGCCAGCTGCCGACCATGCCGTTTTGATATTCGTAAAGCCGGCCGTGTCAAGCCGCTTCATATAAGCGTCATAGTCGAAGCCTTCCAGCATTGCGTTTACTTTGTCTGCGCCGCCAAAGTACATGCTTGCCACAAGAATACCCGGCAGGAAGGAACAACGGTAGTTCGGGTTCCAGCCTTTGCCGAAATTGCCCTTCATATCAAGGCCCGTGCTGTAGTCGTTCGCGTCGTTATAACCCCAGTTTACCGAAACCGCGAGACTTTCCATCAGTAAGTCGAGCTTTTCCACTTCCTCCGCCGTCAGCTCGTTCCAAATTGCCGGCGTATTTTTACACATATAAATCCCAATTGGAAGAATTGCGTGTGCCCAATACGGTCCATTACTGCACATCGGCTCTTTTCCGCCGGAAATCACATTGCGGAGGTGCTCAAGTGCGCGATCCTTCGTGTAAACGCCGCTTGTAGACTTCGTCTCCGGATTCACATACGTTGCAAGTGCCATGTGGAACAACGCCTGCGTACCAACGTTTTCCACGCCGCCCCACCCGGGGTTCGACGACAGGTTGAAGAAGGTCAGCTTCTGTGCAACCGCCTCATCAATGACCGCCTGTGTAAGCTGCGGCACTTGATTATACGCCGTCACTAACTTACCTGTTTTTAAATAGCCGAGCAGCGTATTAATCAGCTTGCCCTCCTTTGCTGCATCAACCGTTCTGTCACTATTCGTAATCAATATTAAACCCCTATCATCCCAGAGGACATTCTTGCCAAGCGCCTCAACCATCGCACGCAGCGGGAGCATCGTCCGGTCGTAGTTCGTCGACGCTACCGTGTCAATCGTCTGCGCTACGCCGTCTACAACCATCTGGTCCGACCCAATCGTAAACTCTATCGTCTTCCCGTCAAGCGTTACCGTCGCCTTGCTCTCTTCCTCGTTCCAGCCCACCTCTGCGCCGAAGCTCTCAGAGATAAACCGCAGCGGTACAAGCGTACGGTCGTTTAACGTATACGGTACAACCGCGTCGTTGTCCACATCTACTTTTGTAAGCGCGCCGTTTGCATATGCCGCCGGGATATCCAGCATCAACGCTACGCCATCTTTGAACGTATCAAGCACCGGCGTAGGTGTGGGCGTTGCGGGCGGCGGGGTCGGCGCGGTCGGGTCGGTCGTGCTCAGCTCAATCGAGTCTAAATAGAGCGTAGTGGCCGGGTCATTCTGCATCCCCCATCCCGTTGTAAATATCTCAAACTTTGTAATCTTGTCCCAGCCAAGCGGCGAACGGTTCGCCTTAAACTGCGAAATCGGGTAGGAAATCGTCTGCCACCCCTCCTGCGTAACCGGTACATTCATAATCATATAGTAGTCGTCGCCGTCCGTCGCAGGGTCGTTGGACATAAAGCGAAGCAACAGCGCTGCCGCGGCTCCCTTCGGGGCGTATACGTTGAAGGAAATCGTCTTATAGCCGCGCATATCCTTCGGAACCGTAAAGCCAAGCGCCTCTTTGGTAGAAAATGTCCACTTCGCCGAAAACTTCTTTCCTTCGTACGCGTTTTTTTTGTCGGCAACAAGGCCGCGCGCTTCAATCGCGGATTTGTCGTTTACGTCAAAAACCGTAATATCCTCTACATCGCCTACAGGTCCAGACGGCTCCGAGGTTGCCGCCCCCGCAGGATTAAACGTATTCGTCGGCGCTTTAACGTCCTGACCTGTAATATCCTTTAAGCCCTTCGCCTCATAAATTTTAAAATTGTCAACGAGCAGGCTCGCGCCGTCGCCCGCCTTCGACAGATACAGGCGCAGCATCGTCATCGTAGACGCATTGCCCGCAATTTTTGCGTTTTCCTCGACAACCTTACCGCCGACATACGCCGTATATGTACGTTTCTCTAAATCCAGCGCAACAGCAATATCAAGCCACTTGCCCTTTTTAATCTTACCGTACTCTTTGCCGGTCGACTTAGAGGCCACCGTTCCGTCAGCCGCAATCGTCACAAGGCCGCTTTCTTTCTTTTCTGCGTCCTTAAACTGGAAGTTGCCCGCTACGCCGAGCTTATCCGTCGACAGCGACACCTCAAACACCATGTAACGTGTGACCTGCGGCAGACCAACCTCCATATAGCCGTCCTCCGTTACAGGATTTGCCATCTCCATCTTCACATACTTGTTCTTGTCGTCGCCGGCAAGCTCAATCTTGTTCGATTTTGCGACAATCGAGAGCCCATCCTTCAGCTCCTTGCCAGCTTCGTCATAGGTACGGTTGTAATAAACCGCGTCACCGGCTTCCTCCGCCGCAAGTGCGCCCGCAGGAAACACCGCAAACGAGCTAAAAATCAGCGTTAAAACCAGTAATTGTGCAATTACCTTCTTCATTGCTTATCCTCTCCTTTTTGTGTGCAGATAGAAAAATGCTTATTTTATCTAATAAAATCAGATAAAAGCCAGAAAAGCTGTGTTCCCGCTCTGCGGGAGAAGGGGTAATCCCCGCCAGCAGCTTTTACAAACATAAAAGCTTTGCTTTTATGTATATTATACATACTGCACATATACTTTGTAAAGCTAATATATTGGAAATTATATAAATATATCGATATTTTGATAAAAGAAACAGGGTGCGGTATAGTCCGCACCCCGTCTGTCCTGCCTATCTATTTCTTTTCTGTGAAAACAATCTCTGTCAGCGAATTCCACATATTGACCGTATTACCGCTTCCGAGATATTTTACATAGCGCGCTTTCGCACCCTTCATGTCGTACGCCTCAAGCTCCAGCGTTTTCCCGCTGGTCGTCTTTTTGTCGAGCACTCTCGTCCAGTTCTCGCCGTCCTCTGAAACCTCGAGCGAGAAAGTATAGACACGCTGATGCCCATTGTGGAAAGACAGATAAGCCTTGTCAAGCGTTTTGACGCTGCCTAAGTCGTAGGTTCCCCATGCCCAGCCTTCCGTGCCTTCGACCGCCCAGCGCGTCGCCAAGTCGCCGTCCACGCTCTGCTCAATCCGGTTCTCGTCGGAATCGTTCTGATGCAATGCATAGACCGGAAGCGCATTCGGGATATTATGCTGCGGCGGATAGTACACATTACCGTTTTCATCGACCGTACCAATAATTGCAGACGGATTGGAAACAAATACCGTCTGTGCAAATCCGTCCCAGTCGACCTTGCAGTTCAGGCTTTCGGCAATAAAGCGTACCGGAACCATTGTCCTGTCATTAAGCTGCATCGCCGGCACGTCGAGCTCTACTTCTTTCCCGTCGATAAGTGCAGTCTTGTTGTCAATCGTAAGCTTTATCGTCCGCGCGCCCTTTGTCCCCGTGACCGTACGCGTCTCTTCGTCCCAGTCCACCGTCGCGCCCAGCTTTTCAAAAATCACGCGCATCGGGACGAGCGTACGATCGTTGATGATTGTGGGAGCCACGTCCGTGTAAACGAACTTATTCGCGATACGCAGCGTAACACCCTCGTCGTTTTTCGGTTCTGCCTGCGGGAATTGCTTGTTTGCATCCGCACCTGCATACGTAATTGTGTAGGTGCCGGCCTCACCTACGAAGTTGAGCAGGCCGCCCTCTTCGCTTGCAACGGGCTTTGCAAGCTCCGTGCCGTCGCGCGTTACCAGATATGTACCGGCTTCTACGTCGGCCACCATAATTTGATAATTGCCCTCCCCTTCAAAGCTGAAGGTAATGTCCTTCTTCGTTCTGCCCTTATTGAGCCCGAACAGTACCACGCGGTCAGCAATTTTCGCCCCTGCGTGTGTGTCCGTTTCAATCAGAGTCGTCGGCAGCGCAGGCGCGTCCGGCTCCGCGTCGCCAACCTGCAATACATTCAGGAAATAATCCTGCTTCTCCGCCGCCTTTGGCGAGACTTCAATCCGCCAGCCGTCAGACTCGTGCGCCTTTGACATATCGAGCTCCGTGCCCGCCGAATAGTTTTTGTCAACGACCCATGCTTCCTGTCCGGGGCCGCCAATCGTCTTAATTTCTGTATTATCCGCCTTCGGCAGCAGCGTGTCGACGGTCATCTTGCCGTTATAGCCGTTTTCCGTGTTGCGGAAGACAGTCCGATTCCCGTTTACCTCCGGCTCCGTCGGCCCGTGCAGCAGCCAAGCTTTTTTGAAGTTTTTGTTCGACGACTTAACACGGTCAAACACAACCAGCGCCGCCGGATTCGTATCGTTCTTCAGGTCAAGGAACATGAAGCTGCGCTCATAGTCCTCCATCTTAGACGCATTGTACGCCTTCGTAATGTCGCCCTTTAAGTAGGAATAATCCGGCTCAAGCGGGTCAGGCCCGAATTCGTGGCCTTCTACCTTGCCGGTCTC